>NZ_JBEOUK010000026.1:0-121559 GCF_040304045.1 Kitasatospora sp. NPDC094016 | reverse complement strand
AGTTCATCGAACGCCGCGACCACCAGGTCAAGATCCGCGGCCGCCGCGTCGAGACCGGCGAGATCGAAGCCGTCATCCGCTCCCTCGACACCGTCGCCGACACCGCCGTCGCCGTCCTCCCCGACGCCTCCGGCAACCCCCGCCTCATCGGCTACCTCACCGGCCCCGGCGTCGACCCGGACCGGATCCGCCGTCAACTGGCCGAGCTGCTGCCCGGGTACATGATCCCGGCGTCCTGGCTGGTGCTGCCCGCCATGCCGCTCACCGCCAACGGCAAGCTCGACCGCAAGGCCCTGCCCAGGCCCGACCTGGGGGACCAGGAGGAGGCCCGCGCGCCCCGCACCGAGCGCGAGCAGGTGCTGACCGAGATCCTCGCCGAGGTCCTCGGCACCGGCCGGGTCGGCATCGACGAGGACTTCTTCGCCCTCGGCGGCGACAGCATCCGCTCCATCCAGGTCGTCAGCCGCGCCCGCAAGGCCGGACTCACCCTCACCACCCGCGACATCTTCACCCACAAGACCGCCGCCGCCCTGGCCCAGGTCGCCGAGGAACAGGAGCAGAGCCCCGCCGAGTCCGCCCCGACGGAACCCGAAAGCAGTCTGATCGCCCTGTCCGACGAGGAACTGGCCGATCTGGAATTCGAGTTGAATGAGGAACTTTCGTGACGACCGCCCCCAGCACCGGGTCGAAGATCAGCGAAGTACTTCCGCTCTCCCCCCTCCAGCAGGGGCTGCTGTTCCTGTCCTCGTACGACCAGGCCTCGCCCGACCTGTACACCCTCCAGTTCGTCGCGGAGATCGACGGGCCGGGCGCGGGTGACGGCGAGCAGCTCGCCGCCCGACTGCGCGCGGCCTCGGCCGCGCTGCTGCGCCGGCACCCCAACCTGCGGGCCTGCTTCCGCAACCGCAAGACCGGCGAGCCCGTCCAGGTCGTCCTCAAGGAGACCGAGGTCGAGCCGGAGTGGCAGCTGCACGACCTCACCCACCTGCCCGAGGCCGACCGGGAGGAGGAGGCGCAGCGGCTGACGCGCGAGGACCGGCTGCGCCGGTTCGACCTGGCGCGGCCGCCGCTGATGCGGTTCACCCTGATCCGGCTCGGCGCGGGGCACCACCGGTTCCTCTGGTCGGTACACCACATCGTCATGGACGGCTGGTCGTTCCCGCTGGCCGTCCGCGAGCTGGTGCTGCTCGGCGACGAGGCGGGCGCGGCGGCGCTGCCCGCGCCCGCGCCGTACCGCTCGTTCCTGACCTGGCTGAACGGCCGCGACCGGGCCGCCGCGCGGGCGGCCTGGGCGCAGCTGCTGGACGGCCTGGACGGGCCGGTCCGGGCGCTGCCCGGCGCCGGTGACGGCGATTCCCTCGAACTGCCGTCGCTCGTCCGGGGGTTCCTGTCGCCGGAGCGCACCGCGGCGCTCGCCGGCTGGGCGCGCGGCCGGGGCCTGACCCTCAACACCGTGGTGCAGGGCTGCTGGGCGCTGCTGCTCGGGCGGCTCACCGGCCGCGAGGACGTGGTGTTCGGCGCCGTCACCTCCGGCCGCCCGGCCGAGGTCCCGGACGTCGAGTCGATGATCGGCCTGTTCGCCAACACCCTGCCGGTCCGCGCCGACCTGCGCCCGGACCAGCGGGCGAGCGAGCTGTTCGAGGCGCTGGCCCGCCAGCAGCTCGCGATGATGCCGCACGAGCATCTGCCGCTCGCCGAGGCGCAGGCCGCCTCCGGCGTCCAGGGCGAGCTGTTCGACACCGTCCTCGCCTTCCAGAGCTACCCGCTGGACGAGGCCGCGCTGTTCCGCGAGTCGGGCGGCACCGTCAGCTCCGCCCAGGTGCTCTCGGCCACCCACTACCCGCTGAGCCTCACCGTCTTCCCCGGGGAGCAGCTGGACCTGCACCTCGCCTACCGGCCCTCGGCCTTCGCCGAGAAGCCCGCCGAAGGCCCTGCCGAGAACCCCGAGGGCCTCACCGAGGGCCCGCAGGCGTCCGCGCAGCGCGTCCTGGACCAGCTGGTCCGCGTCCTGGAGCAGGTCGCCGACGACCCGCAGACCCTGCTCGCCCGGCTCGGCGCGCCCGAGCCCGCCGAACTGGCCCGCATCCTCGGCGAGTGGAGCGGCGCCGCGGCCGCCCCCCGGGAACCCGCGCGGCGCGCCACCATCGCGGAGCTGTTCGCCGAGCAGGCCGCCCGCACCCCGGACGCCGTCGCGGTCACCGCCCCCGGCGAGGCCGCCCTCAGCTACCGCGAGCTGGACGAGCGGGCCAACCGGCTCGCCCACCTGCTCGCCGCCCGCGGCGCCGGCCCGGAGAGCCTGGTGGCCGTCGCGCTGCCGCGCGGCGCCCAGCTGGTCGTCGCCGTCCTGGCCGTCCTCAAGGCGGGTGCGGCCTACCTGCCGCTGGAGCCCGGCCACCCGGCCGACCGGATCGGCTACACCCTGCGCGACGCCCGTCCGGCGCTGCTGCTGACCGCCGGCGGCGTGCTGCCCGAGCCGCCCGACGCCCCGGACCTGCCGCGCCCGGACCTGCCGCGCCTGGACCTGGACGCCCCGGAGACGGCCGCCGCGCTGGCCGCCCACCCGGCCACCGCCCCGGACACCGCGGCCTCCCCCGAGCACCCGGCCTACGTCATCTACACCTCCGGCTCCACCGGCCGCCCCAAGGGCGTCGTGGTGCCGCACCAGAACGTGGCGCGACTGCTGGAGGCCACCGACGACTGGTTCGACTTCGGACCCGGCGACGTGTGGACGCTGTTCCACTCCATCGCCTTCGACTTCACCGTCTGGGAGCTGTGGGGCGCCCTGCTGCGCGGCGGCCGGCTGGTCGTGGTGCCGTACGACGTGTCGCGCTCCCCCGACGCCTTCCTGGACCTGCTCGCCGAGGAGCGGGTGACCGTCCTCAACCAGACGCCGTCCGCCTTCTACCAGCTGATGCGCGCCGACGCCGACCGCCCGCGCCCGCTCGCCCTGCGGACCGTGGTGTTCGGCGGCGAGGCGCTGGACATCGGCAAGCTCGCCGACTGGTACACCCGGCACGCCGACGACGCGCCGCGCCTGGTCAACATGTACGGCATCACCGAGACCACGGTGCACGTCTCCTACCAGGAGCTGGACGCCCCGACGGCCGCCGCCGGCGGCGGCAGCGTGATCGGGCGCGGCATCCCGGACCTGCGGGTCTACCTGCTCGACGGCGCCCTGCGGCCCGTCCCGGCCGGCGTGCCCGGCGAGCTGTACATCACCGGCCCCGGCCTGGCCCGCGGCTACCTGCGCCGCCCCGACCTCACCGCGGCCCGCTTCGTCGCCTGCCCGTTCGAGCCCGGCGGCACCCGGATGTACCGCACCGGCGACCTCGGCCGCTGGCGGGCCGACGGCACCCTGGAGTACCTGGGCCGCGCCGACGAGCAGGTCCAACTGCGCGGCTTCCGCATCGAGTTGGGCGAGATCGCGACCGTCCTCGGCCACCACCCCGCGGTCGCCGAGGCGGCCGTGATCGCCCGCGAGGACCGGCCCGGCGACCAGCGCCTGGTCGCCTACGTGGTGCCCCGCGACGGCGCGGACCCGGCCGGGCTGCGGGAGTTCGCCGCCGAGCGGCTGCCCGAGTACATGGTCCCGGCGGCCGTGGTCCCGCTCGCCGCGCTGCCGCTGACCGCCAACGGCAAGCTCGACCGCCGCGCCCTGCCCGCCCCCGCGTACACCACCTCGGCCCGCGGCCCGCGCACCGCCGAGGAGGAGCGGCTCTGCGGCGTCTTCGCCGAGGTGCTCGGACTCGACCGGGTCGGCGTCGACGACGACTTCTTCACCCTCGGCGGCCACTCGCTGCTCGCCACCCGGATCGTCAACCGGGTCCGCGCCGAACTCGGCGCCGAACTCCAGGTGCGGGACCTCTTCGAGGCCCCCTCCCCGGCCCGCCTCGCCGAACGGCTGGCCGCCGCCGCACCCGGCCGCGCCCCGCTCGCCGCCGGGCCGCGCCCGGCCGTGCTGCCGCTGTCGTACGCGCAGCAGCGGCTCTGGTTCGTCGAGCACCTGGGCGCACCCGGCGGGCTGTACGCCATCCCGCTGGCGATCCGCCTCTCCGGGCGGCTCGACGTCACCGCCCTGGCGGGCGCCCTGCACGACGTGGTCACCCGGCACGAGGCGCTGCGCACCGTCTTCCCGCAGCGCGCGCCCGTCGGGGCCCCCGAGGCCGCCGGCGGCGGACCGGCCGAGCAGCGGGTGCTCACCCCGGCCGAGGCCGCCGTCCCGCTCCCGGTGAGCGAGACCACCGAGGCGGGCCTGCCCGCCGCCCTCGCCGCCGAGGCCGCGCACGGCTTCGACCTGGAGCACCACCTCCCGTTCCGCGCCCGCCTGTTCCGGCTCGGCCCGGACGAGCACGTGCTGACGATCGTCCTGCACCACATCGCCGCCGACGGCTGGTCGCTCGCCCCGCTCACCCGCGACCTCACCGCCTACTACCGGGCCCGGACGGCCGGCCGGCCGGCCCAACTGCCGCCGCTGCCCGTCCAGTACGCCGACTACGCCCTGTGGCAGCGCGGACTGCTCGGCACCCAGGACGACCCGCGCAGCGAACTCGCCCGCCAGCTCGGCTACTGGACCGAGACCCTGAAGGGCCTGCCGGAGGAACTGGCGCTGCCCTTCGACCACCCGCGCGGCACCCGGGCCGAGCACGGCGGCGACGTCGTGCGCGCCACCGTGCCGCAGCCGCTCACCGCCGAGCTGCACCGGCTCGCCACCGCCTGGGGCGTCAGCGTCTTCATGCTGCTGCGGGCCGGGCTCGCCGCCCTGCTCACCCGGCTCGGCGCGGGCACCGACATCCCGCTCGGCAGCCCGATCGCCGGCCGCACCGACGAACGGCTCGACGAGCTGGTCGGCATGTTCGTCAACACCCTGGTGCTGCGCACCGACACCTCCGGCGACCCGGGCCTGCGCGAACTCGCCGAGCGGGTCCGGGCCTACGACCTGGCCGCCCACCAGCACCAGGACGTGCCCTTCGAGAAGCTCGTCGAGGTGCTCAACCCCGAGCGCTCGATGGCCCGGCACCCGCTGTTCCAGGTGATGCTCGGCTTCCAGCAGGCCGGCCCGGCCCCGGCGCCCGAGGACGACCCGGAGCTCGCCGTGACCGAGCAGCCGGTGCCCGTCCGGACCGCCAAGTGGGACCTGTTCTTCCAGCTCACCGAGCAGGCCGGCGGCGCGCTCGCGCTCGCCGTCGAGTACCGCACCGACCTGTTCGAGCCCGCCACCGCCCGCCGGATCACCGACGCCTACCTGCGGCTGCTCGCCGCCGCCCTCGCCGAGCCCGCCCGGCCGCTGTCCCGGCTGGACCTGCTCGGGCCCGAGGAGGAGGCCGAACTGCTCGCCCTCGGCACCCACCGGGCCGGCACCCCGCGCAGCACCCTCACCGCCCTGGTGGACCGCCGGATCGCGGCCACCCCGGACGCGGTCGCGCTGGTCCACACCGAGCCCGGCCGCCCCGAGCGGCTGCGGCACACCAGCTACGCCGAACTGGACGCCGAGGCCAACCGCCTGGCCCACCTGCTGACCGCGCGCGGCGCCCGCCGGGGCGACCTGGTGGCGCTGCGCCTGGAGCGCGGCCCGGCCGTGGTGAGCACCCTGCTGGCGATCGCCCGCACCGGCGCGGCCTACCTGCCGATCGACCCGTCCTACCCCGACGAGCGGGTCCGCGACATGCTGGCCGACAGCGGCGCCCGGCTGCTCGTCACCGAACGCTCCCTGGCCGGACGGGAACTCCCCGCCGAGGTCGTCAAGCTGCTCCTGGACGCCCCCGAAACCCTGGCCGACCTGGCCGGCCGGCCCGTCACCGCCCCGGTGCCCGCCGCCCCGATCGACCCCGACGACCTGCTGTACGTCATCTACACCTCCGGCTCCACCGGCAAGCCCAAGGGCGTCGCGGTCCCGCACCGCGCCGCCGTCCGCCTGGTCCTGGGCCTGCCGGAGCTGGCGCCGACCGCCGCGGACACCTTCCTCTACTTCGCGCCGGTCGCCTTCGACGCCTCCACCTTCGAGATCTGGGGCGCGCTCGCCCACGGCGCCCGGGTGGCGGTCCACCCGCCCGGCCCGGCCGACCCGCAGGCCCTGGAGTCCTTCCTGGCCGCCGCCCGGGTGAGCGTCGCCTTCCTCACCACCCAGTTGTCCAACACCATCGCTGACACCCGGCCGCGCGCCCTGGCCCCGCTGCGGGCGCTGCTCACCGGCGGCGAGGCGCACTCCCGCGACCACCTGGACCGGCTGCGGGCCGCCCTGCCGGACACCACGGTGTTCAACGTGTACGGCCCCACCGAGACCACCACCTTCGCCACCGGCCAGGACCTCGGCCGCGCCCAGGGCACCGTCCCGATCGGCCTGCCGATCGGCGACACCTCCGCGTACGTCCTGGACGAGGCGCTGCGGCCGGTGCCGCGCCGCGTGGTCGGCGAGCTGTACCTGGCCGGCGAGGGCCTGGCCCGCGGCTACCTCGGCCGGCCCGGGCTGACCGCCGCCCGCTTCACCGCCTGCCCGTTCGGCGCCCCTGGCGAGCGCATGTACCGCACCGGCGACCTGGTCCGCTGGGACCGGCACGGCCGGATCGAGTACGTCGCCCGCGCCGACCAGCAGGTCAAGATCCGCGGCTACCGGGTCGAACTCGGCGAGATCGAACGGCTGCTGGCCGAGCACCCGGCCGTCGCCCGGGCCGCCGTCCTGGCCCCCGCCGACGCCGCCGGCCAGCGCCGCCTGGTCGCCTACCTGGTGCCCGCCGACGGCCGGCCGGCCCCCGGACCGGCCGAGTTGCGGGGCCACCTGGCCCGCTCGCTGCCCGGCCACATGGTGCCGGAGAGCTACACCGCGCTGCCGGAACTGCCGCTGAACGCCAACGGCAAACTGGACGTCAAGGCCCTGCCCGCCCCCGCGGCCGCCCCCTCGGCCCGCGCCCCGCGGGCGCCCCGCACCGAGCCGGAACGGCTGCTCTGCGCCGCCGTCGAGGAGGTCCTGGGCACGGGCCCGGTCGGCCCCGAGGACTCCTTCTTCGCCCTCGGCGGGGACAGCCTGAAGGCGATCCGGCTGGTCAACGCGGCCGTCCGGGCCGGGCTGCCGATCAGCCTCGGCGCGGTCTTCGAGCACCGCACCCTGGAGGCGCTGGCCGCGGCCGCCACCAGCGGAGGCGGCGCGGTCGACCTGCTCGGGCCCGTCCTGCCGATCCGGCCCACCGGCGGGCGGCCCCCGCTGTTCTGCGTGCACGGCGGCCTCGGCTTCGCGATCCCGTTCGCGGCGCTCGCCGAGCACCTCGACCCGGAGCAGCCGGTCTACGGCCTCCAGGCCCGCGGCCTGTCCGGCGACGGCCCGCTGCCGACCGACCTGGGCGACGTCGCCGAGGAGTACCTGGCCCGGGTGCGCGCCGTGCAGCCGCACGGCCCGTACCACCTGCTCGGCTGGTCCTACGGCGGCGTCGTGGCGCACGAGATGGCCGTCCGGCTGCACGCCGCCGGCGAGCGGGTGGCGTTCCTGGCCAACCTGGACGCCTACCCCGACGACGCCCTCGGCGCCCGGCCCAGCGACGCCGAGTTCCTCGCCGACTTCCTGGCCGAGGCCGGGATCGACGCGGCGGAGCCGGAACGGCTCACCCCGCAAGGCGTCGCCGCACACCTGGCCCGCACCGAAGGCCCCCTCGCCGCACTCGAACCCGGTACGCTGGAACGGCTGCTGGGGGTCATGCGGAACAACCTGGAGCTGTTCCAGCGGTTCACCCCGGGCCGCTTCGACGGCTGCCCGATGACGCTCTTCGTGGCGGCCGGCGGCGACACCCGCCCCACCCCGGAGGAGCGCGCCCTCAAGCTCAAGAGCTGGGAGCCGCACGTCGGTTCCGCCGTCCGCGCGCACGACGTGGACAGCGGGCACCAGCAACTGCTGCAACCCGCACCGGCGGCGGCGATCGGCGCGGTCGTCGAACACGCCCTCGCCGCCCTGGCCGCGAGCCCGACCGGCACCCCGACCACCTGACGCCCGATCAACCCGGCACGTCCCGCGATCCCGAGATCTGGAGAACAGTCATGGCGAACCCCTTTGACCGCGAAGACGGCACCTTCCTCGTCCTCGTCAACGCGGAGGGGCAGCACTCCCTGTGGCCGTCCTTCGCCGCCGTCCCGGAGGGCTGGTCGGTGACCCTGGAGGCCACCGACCGGGCCACCGCCGTCGCCCACATCGAGGGCAGCTGGACGGACATGCGCCCGCTCAGCCTCCAGCAGCAGGGCTGACCGGCCGGGCCCGCGCCCGGAATCCGGAAGAACGCCGCCGGACGGCTCCGAACCCCGCCGCCCGCCGCACCCCCAGGGCCTTCGCCCGACGGTGCGGCGGGCGGCCGTTTTGTCCCCGGCACCCCTCCCCACCAGGTACGCGACACCCCACCAGGACCCGTCAGTGAGCGGTCAGTTGGACGTCATCGACCCGTCATCGGGCCTGACTAATTTGCTGCCCAGAGGCCCGATTCTCCGGGCACCCCAGGGCACCCGCACAAGGCGCCCGCGAAAACGGAGGAAAACGAGCATGACGACGGTCGCGCCGGAGCGTCTCACCCGCATCCGCGAAATCATCGCCGAGAACATCGACGTGCACACCGAGTTCGCCGACACCGCGCTGTTCGTCGACGAGCTGGGCGCCGACTCGCTGAAGCTCATCGACGTGCTCAGCGCCCTGGAGATGGAGTACTCCATCGTCATCGACATGAACGAGCTGCCGAAGATGGTGAACGTGGAGGCCACGTACCAGGTGACCGCGACGGCCGCCGGCTGGTGATCGGGGCGGGTTCCGGGACCGGAACCCCCGCCCGCAGGCATCCCACTGCTTAAGGAGTCCCATGTCCACCGCACAGTCACCAGCGGCACCCCGCGCCGGCGTGCCGGCCGACCGCCGCCGGGTCGTCCTCACCGGCCTCGGGGCGATCTCCAGCATCGGCACGGGTGTCGAGGAGTACACCGCGGGGCTGCGGGCCGGCCGCTCCGGTGCGCGGCCGATCACCCGGTTCGACACCGAGGGGTTCGGCCAGAACATCGCCTGCGAGGTCCCCGACTTCGAGCCGGAGCGCTGGATCCGCAACGTCCCCCTCGACGACATGGGCCGCGCCGGGCAGTTCGCCGTCGCCGCCGCCCGGATGGCCGTGGAGGACGCCGGGCTCACCGAGTCCGACCTCGGCGAGCGCCAGGCCGTCATCAGCGTCGGCACCACCGACGGCGAGGGTCACGACATCGGCGTGCTGGTCGAGCAGGAGCTCGCGGCCGGGGACCCGGAGGCCATGGACCCGGTGCTGTCCCGCCGGATCAACGCCGGCCGGCTCACCACCGTCATCGCCCGCGAGCTGCGGATGCCGAACGTGGAGCCGACCACCATCACCACCGCCTGCGCGGCGGGCAACTACTCGATCGGCTACGGGCTGGACGCGATCCGCTCCGGCGAGGTCGACATCGCGCTGTGCGGCGGCGCCGACGCCGTCTGCCGCAAGGCCTTCGCGCTGTTCAAGCGCTTCGGCGCGCTCACCCCGGACGTGGTCCGCCCGTTCGACAGGAACCGCCAGGGCATCCTGACCGGCGAGGGCGCGGGCATCCTCGTCCTGGAGAGCCTGGAGTCCGCCCTCGCCCGCGGCGCGCACATCTACGCCGAGGTGCTCGGGTACGGCCTCAGCTGCGACGCCGCCCACCCGACCGCGCCGAACCGCGACGGCATCGCGCGCGGCATCCGGCTCGCCCTGGACGACGCCGGGGTCGAGCGGGACGAGATCGACTTCATCTCCGCGCACGGCACCGGCACCAAGGCCAACGACAAGACCGAGTCGGCCGCCATCGTCGACGTGTACGGCGACGCACCGCCGCGCACCGTCGCGGTGAAGTCGATGCTCGGCCACTCGATGGGCGCGGCCAGCGCGCTCGGCGCGATCGCCTGCAGCATCGCCATCGAGCACCAGTTCATCCCGCCGACCATCAACCACGTGGAGACCGACCCCGACTGCCCGCTGGACGTCGTGCCCAACCAGGCCGTCGACGCGCAGGTCCGGATCGTGGAGAACAACTCCAGCGCCTTCGCCGGCAACAACGCCATCCTGATTCTGGGCACGTACGGAGAGCGAGTCTGACGATGACCACCGCAGCCACCCCGGCGGCCCTGCCGCCGGAGACACTCGTCATCACCGGCTGGTCGGCCGTGTCGCCGCACGGCCTGACCCGCCAGGACTTCGCGTCCGGCGTGCGCGCCGGCGCCAAGACCGCCGTCAAGGCGGACGCCGCGCTCGGCACGCTGCCGTCGCCCGACGTCTGCCTGGTGCCCGGCTTCGACATCAAGGGCCTGCTCGGCCCCACCGGCACCGCCAAGATGGACCGGCTCACCGCGCTGGCCCTGGTCGCCTCCGACGGCCTGCTCAAGGACGCCGACGGCAACCGGGTGGTGGAGACCGACGACCGCACCGGTGTGGTCCTCGGCATCTCGATGGGCAGCCTGGAGAACGTCACCAACTTCCTCAAGCAGTCCTACACCAACGCGCTGCCCTTCCACGTCGACGCCGGCCGCATCCCCTTCGGCAGTCTCAACCACGCCGCCGGTGCCACCGCCATCCGGCACGACCTCAAGGGCCCCAACACCACCGTCGCCGGCGGCCGGGTCAGCGGCCTGCTCGCCCTCAACTACGCGCGGCGCCTGATGGGCCAGGGCCGGGCGACCAAGTACCTGGTCGGCTCGGCCGAGGAGTTCTCCGCCGCGCACGCCTGGATCGAGCACACCGCCGTCGCGGCCGGCGACTCCACGCCGCTGCTCGGCGAGGGCTGCGGCCTGTTCGTCGTCGAGCACGCCGGCACCGCCCAGCGCCCGGCGCTCGCCGCGGTGCTCGCGGTGGAGACCCGCGTCGACATCGACGACGACCCCGAGGCCGCCGTCACCGCGTGCGTGCGGCGCGCCCTGGACCGCGCCGGCGTCACCGCCGACGAGGTCTGGGCCGCCGTCCCCTGCGCCGCGCCCACCGCGGCCGGCCGGGCCGAGTACGACGCGCTCGCCGCGCTGCTGCCGGCCGAGGCACTGGGCCGGGTCCCGTCCATGGAACTGCTCGGCGACACCAGCGCGGCCTCCGCGTCCTTCCAGATCCAGGCGGTGCTCGGCGTGGCCGAGGCCGACCCGGCGGCCCGGGGCCGGATCGCCCTGGTGTCCGCCGTCGACCGTGACGGCGCGGTGGGCTGCGCCGTCCTGAGACTCTTCGGGGAGCACGCGTGATCGCCCTGGTCAGCGGCGGGTCCCGGGGCATCGGCAAGGCCATCGTGCTGCGCCTGGCCCAGGACGGCTACGACGTCGCCTTCTGCTACCGCTCCAACGCCGACGCCGCCGAGCAACTCGTCAAGCAGGCAGGCGAGTTCGGCACCCGGATCACGGCCACCCAGTGCGACGTGGCCGACCCGGAACAGGTCCGCGACTGGTACAACCGCACCGAGCGCGAGGTCGGCCCGGTGGACGCCGCCGTCACCTCGGCCGGCATCACCCGGGACCGCCCGGTCATCCTGATGCCGGAGGACGACTGGAACCAGGTCCTGCGCACCAACCTGGACGGCGTGTACCACGTGTGCCGCGCCGCCGCCTTCGCGATGAGCAAGCGCCGCAGCGGATCGATCGTCAACCTGTCCTCGGTGTCCGGCATCTACGGCAACCTCGGCCAGGCCAACTACGCCGCTTCCAAGGCCGGCATCATCGGCTTCACCAAGTCCCTCGCCAAGGAGTGCGGCCCGCGCGGCGTGCGCGCCAACGTGGTCGCACCGGGCCTGATCGCCACCGACATGGTCGGCGACATGTCCGACGCCGCGGTCGAGCGGATGCTGAAGAACGTCGCCCTCGGCCGGGCCGGCAAGCCCGAGGAGGTGGCCGACCTGGTCTCCTTCCTGCTCTCCGACCGCGCCGCCTACATCAGCGGGTCGGTCTTCGAGATCCACGGCGGCGGCACGTTCTGATGGGAGCACGCATGCAGGGGACCCAGGGACTGCGCGACCACTACGACGCGATCGTCGTCGGCAGCGGCATCGGCGGCCTGACCACCGCCGGCTACCTGGCGGCCGACGGGCGCAGCGTCCTCGTCCTCGAACAGCACGACATCGCCGGCGGCAACGCGCACGTGTTCCGCCGCCGGCGCAAGTACGAGTTCGACGTCGGAACGCACTACCTCGGCGACTGCGGCCCCGACGGGCACTTCCCGGCGATCCTGGCCGGCCTCGGCGTCCTGGACCGGGTGCGGTTCCGGCCGATGGACAACGAGCAGGGCTTCGACCGGATCATCACGCCCACCGCGACCGTCGACGTGCCGGCCGGCTGGGACGCCTACCGCGACCGGCTGCGGCAGGCCCTGCCCGAGGAGGCCGACCGGATCGCCGGCTTCCTCGAACTCGCCGAGAACGTGGCCGGCTCGACCCGCGCCGGCCTGAACGGCGTCTCCCTGGTCGACCTGTTCCGCAAGTCCCCGCAGACCATGCGCTGGTCCCGCCGCACCTTCGCCGACGCCCTGGGCCACTTCGGCCTCTCCGCCAAGGCGCGCACGCTGCTCGCGGCGCAGGCCGGCAACTACGGCACCATGCCCGACGGCATCAGCCTGGCCCACCACGCCTCGATGATGGACCACTACCTGCGCGGCGCGTACTACCCCGAGGGCGGCGGCCAGGCGATGGTCGCCGCGTTCGTCGAGGCGCTGGAGGCGCACGGCGGCGAACTGCGCACCCGCTGCGACGTCCGCCGCATCCTGATCGAGAACGGGCGCGCCACCGGCGTCGAACTCACCGACGGGCAGCGGATCTCGGCCCCGCTGGTCATCTCCAACGCGGACTACCGGCGCACCGTCCTCGACCTGTGCGGCGGCGAGGACGCCTTCCCCTCCGAGGTGGTGGCCCGCACCCGCGCGGCGACCATGCGCGGCTCCTTCGTCTCGGTGTACATCGGGCTCGACACCGAACTGCCGGGCCTGCCCAACGCCAACCTCTGGTGGCACGACAGCGACGACATGGAGGGCGCGCACGCCGCCATGCTGGAGCGGTACGCGCGGGACGGCTCGATGGACTCGGTGCCGGCGCTCACCTTCTCCTTCGCCTCCCTCAAGGACCCGGGCGCCGCCGCCGTCTGCCCGCCCGGCCACAGCAACTTCCAGCTCATGACGGGCCTGCCGCCCGGCTACGCGTTCTGGGGCCTGGAGGGCGGCCCGGCCGACGGCGAGCCCTACCGCCGCAACGCCGCCTACCTCGCCCGCAAGCAGCAGCTCACCGAGGTCATGCTGGCCACCGCCGAGAAGGTCATCGGCCCGTTCCGGGAGCGCATCACCCACCTGGAGACGGCCACCCCGCTCACCCACGAGCGCTACATCCGGGCCACCGGCGGCACCCCGTACGGCATGGCCAGCTGGGGCGGCTCCAGCCAGCGGCCGGACGTGCGCACCGAGGTCGAGGGCCTGTACGTGGTCGGCCAGAGCGTGCGCTACGGCAGCGGCATCGCCGCGGTCGCGAACAGCGGCATGGCCGCCGCCTCCGACATCATCGGCCGCGCGCTGCTGCGCGAGGTCTTCGGCGGCGCGGTGCTCGGCGACCCCTCCCGGCTGCCCGACCGCGGCCCGGACTGGGACCCGCTGGTGGTCTCGCGCGGGCGGGCGCGGCAGCGCGCCAAGGGCCTGGCCCGCATCGGCTGAACCCTCCTCCGCCCGCTTCCCCACCCTCCGATCCTCACTTCTCCGACCAGGAGCACTGTTCCCATGAATCAGGTCCCTCCCTTCGCCGTGGTCTCCGGCGCCCAGGTGCACGAGGCCCTCAACGGGCACGAGGACGAGGTCGTCGCCACGGTCGAGGCCGCGTACCGGCTGCACGGCGAGGGGCAGACGGTCAACCCGGACTCGTACTTCCTGCGCTTCCCCGACCGCCCGTCCTCCCGGATCATCGCGCTGCCGGCCTCGGTCAAGGGCGAGGTCGGCGTGCACGGCATCAAGTGGATCTCCAGCTTCCCGGACAACGTGGCGGCCGGCCTGCCGCGCGCCTCGGCCGTCCTGATCCTCAACGACGCCGAGACCGGCTACCCGTTCGCCTGCCTGGAGAGCTCGATCATCAGCGCGGCGCGCACCGCCGCCTCCGCGGCCCTCGCGGCGGCCCGGCTCGCCGACGCCCGCGGCGAGCGCCCGACCCGGGTCGGCTTCTTCGGCGTCGGCCTGATCGCCCGCTACGTGCACACCTACCTCGCCGCCAACGGCTTCGACTTCACCGCGGCCGGCGTCCACGACCTGTCCGCCGAGCACGCCGACGGCTTCTCCGACTACCTGCGCCGGGCCGAGGGCGAGGGCGTGGAGATCACCGTCCACGACAAGGCCGAGGACCTGATCCGCTCCAGCGACCTGGTGGTCTTCGCCACCGTCGCCGGCGAGCCGCACGTGACGGACCCGCAGTGGTTCTCGCACAACCCGCTGGTGCTGCACGTCTCGCTGCGCGACCTCTCCCCCGAGATCGTCCTCGACTCGTGGAACGTCGTCGACGACATCGAGCACTGCATGAAGGCCGGCACCTCGCCGCACCTGGCCGAACAGCGCGTCGGCCACCGCGAGTTCGTCGCCGGCACGCTCTACGACGTGCTCAACGGCACGATCACCCCGCCGTCCGACCGGCCGGTGGTCTTCTCCCCGTTCGGCCTCGGCGTGCTCGACATGGCCGTCGCCAAGCACGTCTACGACCGCGTCCTCGCGGCCGGGCAGCTGCACACCGTCCCGGACTTCTTCCACGAGCTCAAGCGCTACGGCTGAGTCCTCCCCGCCCCGCCCCGCAGGCCCGTCCGCGCTCCCGGCGCCGGCGGGCCTGCGGCCTTCCCCGCCGCCCCGCCCCCTCCGCTGACGGCCAACTGACGGCACGCTGACCGAACGGCCTCCCGGCCCCCCCGACGCCTTGTCCGCGCCATGGACGGCCGCCCAGAATCACCCGCATGAGATCCTTTGCCAACCTGGCCGAGTTCACCGGGGCGACCGGGGAGCACCTCGGCTACAGCGAATGGCTCGACGTCACCCAGCACAGCGTCGACCAGTTCGCCGACGCCACCGGCGACCTCCAGTGGATCCACGTGGACCCGGAGCGCGCCGCCACCGGCCCGTTCGGCGGGACCATCGTCCACGGCTACATGACGCTCGGCCTGCTGCCCGCGATGATGCGCGCGATCTTCGAGATCCACAACGTCGAACTGGGTGTCAACTTCGGCCTGGACAAGGTCCGCTTCCCCCGCCCGATCCCGGTCGGCGCCCGGGTCCGCGGCGGCGCCAAGGTCACCAGCGTCCGCGAGACCCCGATGGGCCACCTCGCCGCGGTCCGGATGACGGTGGAGGTCGAGGGCCGGCAGCACGCGGCCTGCGTGGCGGACACCCTGTCCCTCTTCGTCGCCGCCCCCGACACCGCCGAGGGCGAATCGGACGGCTTCTGAGCCCGTCCGCCGGCGTCACCGCCGACGTCACCACCGACGTCACCGCCGCCGTCACCGCCGCCGCCAGGTAGAAGAACCTCCCCCTCCGGTCGCGCAAGAGGGGGGTTATTACTACCGATTTCGTCGCGCCGCCCCCGCCAGAATGGTCACACGGCCACCACGGCCGGGGCACAGCGAACGGCACCAGAGAGGAGCGGGTCATGGACCGCACGATGAAGCTCGGGGGAAGCCCCTCGGCGGTCGAGATCAGGGGATTCTCCGTCCCCGCCGGATTCACCGGGCTGCGGCGGGCACTGGCCCTCTGCTGGATGTCGGTGGCGGCCTTCGGGCGCTCGCTCGGGGTCACCGGCGCGATCTCCCTGGTCGGCCCCGGCCTCGGCCTGGTGCCGCGGGCCATGGAGCGCGTCCGGGCGCTGGCCGCCCGTCAGCGCGGCCTGTCCGAGCGCTGGTCCGGCGTGCAGATCCCCGGCCCGCCCAGCGGCCTGCCGGCCGCCCCCGAGGGCGCCTCGGGGGCCGTCGCCCGCTACCGCTGGATCATGAGCGACCCGCAGACCAAGCGGGAGTTCACCTGGGTGCTCACCGACCCGATCGTCGGCGGCTTCCTCGCCTTCATGCCGCTCGCCGTCCTGCTCAGCGGCTTCTGGGGCATCTTCCTGGCCTTCTTCGGCGTCCCGCTGTCGACCCGGTGGGACGGGCTCTGGTACCAGTTCATCCCGATCGACGGCCAGGCCACCGCGGTGCTGGCCGGCGTCCTCGGCGTCCTGCAACTGCCGCTGGCCCTGTGGATGGCCCCCCGCGCCATCCGCAAGCACGCCCGGTACACCCACTCCATGCTCGCCCCCAGCGAGCAGGAACTGATGGCCAGTCGGATCCAGCACCTCACCACCACCCGCAGCACCGCCGTCGACACGCAGATGGCCGAGATCCAGCGGATCGAACGCGACCTGCACGACGGCGCCCAGGCCCGCCTGGTCGCGATGGGCATGACCCTGGACGCCGCCGAACACCTGCTGGAGACCAACCCGGAGGCCGTCCGGGCCCTGCTCATCGAGGCCCGCCAGTCCTCCTCCAAGGCCCTGGAGGAGATCCGCAACCTGGTCCGCGGCATCCACCCGCCGGTCCTCGCCGACCGCGGACTCGCCGACGCGGTGCGGGCGCTGGCCATGGTCTGCCCGGTCCCCACCGAGGTCGTCGTGGACCTGCCCGGCCGCGCCGAGATGCCCGTCGAGTCCGCCGCCTACTTCGCGATCTCGGAGATCCTCACCAACGTCGCCAAGCACTCCGGCGCCGACCGGGCCTGGATCGACATCCGTTACGATCACGGCATGCTGCGCATGACCGTGACCGACAGCGGCCGCGGCGGCGCCGACGCCACCCGGGGCACCGGACTGCGCGGCATCGAGCGACGACTCAGCACGTTCGACGGGGTCCTGGCCGTGAACAGCCCCGTCAACGGCCCGACCATGGTGACGATGGAGCTTCCGTGCGTATTGTCCTCGCCGAAGACCACTTCCTCCTGAGGGACGGCCTGATCCGCCTCCTCCAGGCCTACGGACACGAGGTGGTGGCCGCCGTCGACAACGGCGCCGACCTCCTCGCGGCCCTCACCGAGCAGCAGCCGGACGTCGCGGTCGTCGACGTCCGGCTTCCGCCGAACTTCACCGACGAGGGCCTGCGGGCCGTCCTCACCGCCCGCCGCACCATGCCCGACCTCCCGGTCCTGCTCCTCTCCCAGTACGTCGAACCGCTCTACGCCCGCGAACTCCTCGCCAGCGGCGGCCGCGGCGTCGGCTACATGCTCAAGGACCGCGTCACCAACGGCTCCCAGTTCCTCGACTCGATCCGCCGCGTCGCCGACGGCGGCACCGCGATGGACCCCGACGTCATCTCCCAGCTCCTCGTCCGCAAGGAACGCGACGAGAACGTCGGCAGCCTCACCGACCGCGAACGCGAAGTCCTCGAATGGCTCGCCCAGGGCCGCTCCAACGCCGGCATCGCCCAGGGCCTCTTCATCACCGAGAAGGCCGTCGCCAAGCACATCAGCAACATCTTCACCAAGCTCGGCCTCCTCCCCACCGACGGCGACAACCGCCGCGTCCTCGCCGTCCTCGCCTACCTCGACCAGTAGCGTCCGTCCGCGGCGAGCGGCCGGCTCAGCCGTGCCGGGCGCCCGAGTCCCAGACCCAGGCCGCGATGCCGACCCGGTTGTTCACCTTCAGCTTCCGCTGCACGTGGGTCATGTGGGTCTTCACCGTGCCGGCCGAGATGAACAGCGCCTCCGCGATGTCGGCGTTGGTCAGGCCGTCCGCGACCAGCCGCGCGACCTCGAGTTCACGCGGCGTCAACTGCTCGGCCTTGGGCGCCTTCTTCTGCTTCGGGCCGGCCAGGCTTCGCAGCAGCCGGGTGGTGATCTGCGGGCTGATCAGCGAGTCGCCCTCGACGGCGGCGCGCACCGCCTCGATCAGCAGCGGCGCACCGGAACGCTTCAGCAGGAAACCGTACGCGCCCGCCTTCAGCGCCGAGTGGACGTACTCGTCGAGGTCGAAGGTGGTGACGATGACGACCCGTACGCCCGGGCTCTCCTCGGCCAGCCGGCGGGTCAGCTCCAGCCCGTCCATCCGCGGCATCCGGATGTCGGCGAGCAGGACGTCCGGCCGCAGCCTCCGCGCGATCTCGAGCGCCTCGTCACCGTCGCCCGCGACCGCGAGCACCTCCATGTCCGGTTGCAGGTCGAGGATGTGTCGAAAGCCGTCCCGCACGGTTGCCTGGTCGTCAGCGATCACGATGCGTGTCGTCATGGGCTGATCCTCGCACGGGGTAGCATCCGAGCACATGACAAATCAACTGGCCAGGATCGGACGCCCAGTTGGCGCGGCGGTCCTCGCGGCGGTCGCCATCTCGGTTGCGGTGTGGGCGGGTTCACCGGTTTCGACACTGATCCGGGGCTCGACGACGGCGGCAGTGCTGGCCGCCGCGGTCCTGATCGTGTGGCTGCCGGGGCAGCCGCGGACCCGCAACCTGGTGACCGTCCCGGTGGCCTGCGCGATCTCGCTGTACGCGACGTTCCGCTACGAGGGCCCCGCCGACAACACCTCGGGGCTCTGGATCCTGGTCGAGTCGGTCGCCCTGCTGGTCACCGTCATGCCCGCGGTGCGCGGGTCCGCTCCGGCGGTCGCCGCCCTGCTGGGGCTGCTCCTGCTGGTGACCGTGACCCTGCTGCCGCTGCGGATCGCGCTGACCCTCGACCCGCCGGCCGGGCCGCGCGAGACCATCGGGCTCTGCGTGGTCTGGGGACTGGCCGCGGTGGCCGCGGTGGGGGCGTCCTGCTACCTGCGCTCACTGGACAGCCGGCGCAAGCTGGCGGTCACGGAGGAGCGGCGCGCCCAACGGCTGCACGTCGCCCGGGATCTGCACGACTTCGCCGCGCACGACGTGACCGGGGTGATGGTGCTGGCGCAGGCGGCCCAGATGCTGGCCAAGGAGTCGCCGGAGAAGGCGCTGGCGCTGCTCCCGCAGATCGAGAGCGCCGGCATCCAGGCGCTGAAGTCGATGGACCGGACGATCCGGATCCTCAGCGAGCTGGAGGAGGACCGCCGGCCGGGCCGAGGCGGGGACGAGCCGGCGGCGGACGATCCCGAGGAGGACGCGGCGGCCCGGCCCCACTCGCTGGACGAGCTGCCGGACCTGATGAACCGGTTCGAGCGCACCGGGATGATCCCGGCCCGGCTCGAACTCTCCCCCGGCGCCGTGGACGGCCTGCCGGAGCAGGTCGGCGCGGTCGGCTACCGGGTGGTGATGGAGGCGCTCACCAACGTCCGCCGGCACGCCCCCGCCTCGCCCGGGGTGACGGTCACCGCCGAGCGGGTGTCCGACGGCGGCGCCCTGCGGGTCCTGATCCACAACGAGCCCGTTCCGGCCGGCGCCCGGGCGGACACCGCGGCGGCGGTCGACCGCGAGGGCGGCGGCACCGGCATCCGGGAGCTGCGTCGGCGGGTCGCGGGGCTGGGCGGCGAGCTCACCGCCGGGGCCTGCGCGAACGGCGGCTGGCAGGTCGCCGTCCTCCTCCCGCTGGACGGCGTCCCGGCCGGGCACGCCCGGGGCACTCTCACCTGTTCGGGCGATCAGTCCTCTCCGGGTTGACCGACGTCCCTCACCTGACCGGCGGACGGCAGCCGCAGCGAGCCCGCCGCCGCGCCGGCCAGCCCGAGCACCGCCAGGCCGACGGCGCAGCCGAGCATCGCCTGGGTGCCGCTCAGCCACTGCGAGAGCAGCCCGCCCAGGGCCGCGCCGCCGGCCTGCGCGCCGCCGTTGAACAGGTTGGTCGCCGAACTCAGCCGGCCGCGCATGCCGTCCGGGGTGAGCAGGATCTGCTGCGTACCGACGACGGTGTACGCGGTCGGTGCGAGGAAGGCCATGGCGGCCAGGAAGCCGCCCCAGACCAGCGCGCCGCTGGTGACGGACATCAGCGGGACGAGCACCGCGAGCAGCCAGATGATCCCGACCACGGCCTGGTAGGGCGTGATCGAGCGGGAGATCCGCGGCGCCGCGAGCGCGCCGATCAGGCCGCCGACGCCGAACATCGCGGCCATCGTGCCGACCTTCCCCGGCGAGGCCCCGTTCTGCTCGGCGGCCACGATGACGACCAGGTAGAGCGCCTGGAACAGCAGGTTGAGGCCGAGCAGCAGCAGGGTGGTCGAGCGCATGAACGGCTGGCGCACCAGGAAGGCGAAGCCGGCCACGATGTCACGCGGGATGGCCGAGATCGGGGAGGGCTTGCGCTCCTGCTTCGGCAGCCGGACGAAAAGCAGCGTCACGAAGGCCACCAGGTGGGCGACGGCGTCGGCGAGGAATGGAACGGCCCGCCCCAGGCCGAACAAGAACCCGCCGCCCGAGGTGCCGACCAGCTGCCCGAGGTGCATCCGCGCGGTGTTCACCGAGAGAGCCGTGGGCAGTTGCCCGCGGGTCACCACCAGTGGCAGCGAGGCCCGCTCGGCCGGGTCGAACAGGCTGGTGGCCGCCCCGGCGACGGCCGCGGTGAGCAGCAGCAGCCAGGTGGTGACGTGCCCGGTGGCGGCGGCGAGCGCGAGCAGGCCGAGCATCACCGCCCGGACCAGCACGCAGACCACCATGATCTTCTTGCGGTCCCAGCGGTCCACCAGCGCACCGGCCGGCAGCCCGACGGCCACCTGGGCCACCGCGTTGACCGCGCTCACCGCGCCGGCCACCCCGGGGGAGCCGGTCGTGGCGAGGGCGAGCAGCGGGAAGGCGATGGTGGAGACGTTGAGACCGGTCTCGGAGGCCGTGGTGCCGATCCACAGCAGGTGGTAGACCCGGTTGCGGCGGAGCGGGAGCTCCGGTTCCGTGACGGCCACCGGGCGGTCGGCGGGTGCGAGCTCGCTCATCCCCGCGCCTCCCGGCACTCGTCGGCGATCGCGCGCAGCACGTCGGCGAACTCCGCGGCCAGCCGCTCCACCGTCCCGTGGTGGTGGACGGCCGGGGAGTAGTACCAGGTGAACTCCAACCGTCCGTCGTGGATCCCGCCGACGATCTCCAACACGTGCTCCATCCGGTCGTCCGGGCCGAGGTCCTGGCCGATCGCGCCGTGCACGGTGTGCACGAGCCCGCTGCCGGGCCCGCCGTCGCTGCGATGCCGGCCGAGGAAGTTGAACACCACGTCCGGGTCCGGCCCGGTGAGCGGGGTGTCCGGGTGCAGGTGGCGCAGCGGGCCGTGGCCCAGGCCCTTGCCGGGGACGGCACGCAGCTGCCGCCGCACGACGCGGGTGAGGGCCCGCCAGTCGTCGCCCTCGGGCACGGTGAGGCGGACGGGGTGCACCGCGGTGAACCAGCCGACCGTCCGGGACAGGTCGACGTCGTCGAGCAGCCGCTCGCGACCGTGGCCCTCCAGGTCGACGGTGACCTCGTCCTCGCCGGTCCAGCGGGCCAGCACCCGGGCGAGCGCGGCGAGCGCGATCTCCTCGACCTTGGTGCGGTAGACGGTCGGCGCGTGCTCGGCCAGCTGGGCCGAGTCTTCGGCGCCGAGCCGCACCCGCACCTCCCGGCCGCCGCCCACGGTGGCGACGCCGTCGAGGTCGCGGGGCACCGGCCGGGCGGCGCCGACCCCGTTCCAGTGGTCGAGCTCGTGGTCCAGCCCGCCGGAGCGCACGTGCTCGACCAGGCGGGCGGACCACTCCTGGAAAGTGGTGCTCCGCGGGCCGAGGTCGACCGGCCGACCGGCCGCCGCCTGGGCGTGGGCCGCGTCCAGGTCGTCCAGCAGGATGTTCCAGGACACGGTGTCGACCACCAGGTGGTGGACCGTCAGGAACAGTCGGGCGCGGCGGCGTCCACCGGACTCGAAGAGGACGGCGGCGAGCAGCGGGCCGCGGCCCAGGTCGAATCCGGCCTGGGTGGCGCGGGCCTCCCGGTCCAGCAGCGCGCCCAGTTCGCCGTCGGGGGTGGCGGAGGTGTCCACCACCCGCAGCAGCGGCTCGCCGGCCCGGTAGGGCGGGTTCTCCTGGGCCCAGCCGTCGGCGGTGCGGGTGTAGCGCATCCGCAGCGCGTCGTGGTGCTCGACCAGGGCCTCCAACGCGGCGGTGAGCGCCGCGCGGTCGGCCGGCGCGCCGAGCTCCAGCAGCACCGACTGGTTGAAGTGGTGCGGGTGGTCGTGGGTGTCGAAGAACCAGCGCTGCACCGGGGTCAGCGGGACGGGCCCGGCGGCCGGCGGCCGACCCTCGGCCGCGCCGTCGCCGATCTCGGTGGCGACGGCGGCGAGTTCGGCCACGGTCTGGTGCAGGAAGACGTCCTGGGCGTCCAGCCGCAGCCCGGCCCGGCGGGCCCGGGCGACCACCTGGATGCTGAGGATGGAGTCGCCGCCGAGGTCGAAGAAGCTGTCTTCGACGCCGACCCGCTCGACGCCGAGCGTCTGCGCCCAGATCCGGGCGAGCAGTTCCTCCTTCCGTCCGCGCGGCGCCACCCGGGCCGCCACGGCGGTGTCCGGTCCGGTCGGCGCCGGAAGCCGGCGCCGGTCCACCTTCCCGTTGGTGCCGACCGGGAGCTGGTCGAGCACCTGGACGGCGGCCGGCACCATGTAGCCGGGCAGGGCGCGGGCCACCGCGTCCCTGAGCACCGCGGGTGAGAGCTCAAAGGCGCCCGACCGGGCGCCCGGGGCCACGTACGCGGCCAGCAGCTCGCGGCCGCCCTCCGGCTTGAAGACCACCACGGCGGCGTCCCCGACGCCGGGCTCGCGCAGCAGCACGGCCTCGATCTCGGAGGGCTCGACCCGGTGGCCACGGACCTTGAACTGCGTGTCGGTGCGGCTGACGAACTCCAGCTCGCCGCCGGCCACCCGACGGACCAGGTCGCCGGTGCGGTACATCCGGCTTCCGGGCCCGCCGAACGGGTTGGCGACGAACCGCCCGGCGGTCAGGCCCGGCTGTCCGGCGTAGCCGCGGCCGAGCCCGGGGCCGTCGATGTAGAGCTCGCCGGGAACGCCGTCCGGCACCGGCCGCAGGTGGCGGTCGAGGATGTGCAGGCCGACGCCGTTGAGCTCGGTACCGACCGGCACGGGGGCGCCCGCGTGCAGCTCGCCCGGACTCCACAGGGTGGAGACCAGCGTGGCCTCGCTCGGCCCGTACACGTTGAAGAACTCCCGGCCCTGTGACCAGGTGCGCACCAGGTCGGGCGGGCAGACGTCGCCGGCGGCGGCGACGGTGGGCAGCCGGCCGCGCAGCCGCTCGGCGTCCATCACCGCCAGCAGCGCCGGGGGCAGCACCGCGACGGTGGCGCCGGTCCGGATGATCTCCCCGGCCGGGTCGGGCGCGGGGCGCGGGCTGGTGAGGCAGAGCGCGCCGCCTGCGGTGAGAGTGCAGAACAGGTCGCACACCCCGCCGTCGAAGCTGGCCGGCGCGTACTGCAGCACCCGGCTGTCGGCGGTGATGTCCCAGGCCTCGCGCAGCACCCGGGCAGTCCGGGCGATCGCGCCGTGGCTGATCACCACGGCCTTGGGGCGGCCGGTGGAACCGGAGGTGTGCACCACGTAGGCGACGTGGTCGGCCTCCACCCGGTACGGGGAGCCCGGCTCGCCGGGCAGCGCGGTGCCGGCCGGGGCCGCATCGCCGTCCGACCCGTCCGACCCGTCCATCCGCAGGACGGTGAACGGCCCCTCGGGGAGCCGCTCGACCAGGTGCGCCTGGGTGAGCAGCAGCGGGACCGCGGTGCCACCGATCATCGCGCCGATCCGGTCGGCCGGGTACTGCGGGTCCAACGGCACGTAGCCGCCGCCGGCCTTGAGCACCGCGAGCGCCGCCACCACCATCTCCACCCCGCGGTCGGCGAACACGCCGACCAGGGTGTCCGGGGTGACGCCCCGGGAGACCAGGCGGCGGGCGAGATCCCCGGCCCGGGCGTCGAGTTCACCGTACGAAACCTCGCTGCCGTCGTCGGCGACCACGGCCACCGCGTGCGGGCGCTCCTCGGCCCGCCGGCCCACCAGCTCGTGGGCGAGCACGCCGGCTTCCTCGTCCGGGTCCCGGTGCCAGCGCCGGGGCTCCAGCACGAGCTCCTCGGCCGGGACGTAGGGGAGTTCGCGCAGCGGGTCGCACGGGCGCTCGGAGATGCCGCCGAGCAGCAAGACCAGGGCGTCGGCCATCCGGCGGGCGGTGCTCCGGTCGAACAGGCCGACGCTGTACTGGAGGGCGGCGTCCAGGCCGCGGTCGGTCTCCTGGAACTGGAAGGTGAGGTCGAACGCGGCGCCGCCGGTGGGCAGGCCGAACTCCTCGGTGTGGGCGCCGTCGAGGCGCACCGGGCCGCCCGGGGCGTCCTGCAGGACCACCATGGCCTGGAACAGCGGGGTGCGGCTCGGGTCGCGCTCCGGCCGCAGCGCCTCGACCAGCCGGTCGAAGGGCACGTCGGCGTGGGCGAAGGCGCCGTTGACGGACTCCCGCACCCGGCCGAGGAAGCCGTCGAAGCCCTCCTCCCAGTCCACCTCGGAGCGCAGCACCAGGGTGTCCACGAAGAAGCCGACCACCTGCTCCAGTTCGGGCCGGTCGCGACCGGCCGAGACGGTGCCCACCGCGATGTCGTCCTGGCCCGACCAGTGCGCGAGCAGCAGCTGGGTCGCCGCGACCAGCACGGTGAACAGCGTCGCGCCGCGATCCTGGGCGATCCGCTTGAGCCGCTTGGCGGTCTCCGCTTCCACAGCGAACTCCAGCTGCGCCCCCTCGCGGCCGCGCACCGGCGGCCGGGGCCGGTCGGTGGGCAGCTCCAGCGGCTCCAGGCCGGCCAGCCGCTCCCGCCACCAGTCGAGCCGGCCGCTCCCCGCGCTCTCCCAGCAGGCACGCTGCCAGGCCGCGAAGTCGGCGTACTGGACGGGGAGTTCCGGCAGGTCGGCGGTACCGCCGCGCCGCCGGACGCGGTACAGCTCGGCGAGGTCGCGGACCAGCACGCCGGCCGAGCGGCCATCGGTGACGATGTGGTGCAGGACCAGGGTCAGCACGTGCTCGTCCTCGGCCAGCCGGACGAGGTGGGCCCGGAACAGCGGACCGGTGCGCAGGTCGAAGGGGGTGGCGCCGTCGGCGCCGACGGCCTCCCGCAGCCGGGCCTCGCGCTCGTGCGCGGGGTGGCCGGCCAGATCGGTGCGGGCCAGCGCGAAGGGCCGCCCGGCCGGGGCGATCAACTGCCGCCCCTCGCCGTCGACCTGGCCGAAGAGCGTGCGCAGCGACTCGTGCCGGTCCACCAGGTCGGCCAGCGCCAGTTCCAGCGCGTCGGCGTCCAACGGGCCGCGCACCCGCAGGCCCAGCGGTGAGTTGTACTCGGCGCCGGTCCCGCCGAACTGCCCGAGGAACCAGAGCCGTTGCTGGCCGAAGGAGAGCGGCGGGGCGCTTTCCCGGCCGACCGGCACCAGCGCGGCGGTGGGCGTCTCCCGCTCGGCGGCGAGCAGCGCGGCCAGCGACCGGACGGTCGGCGCGCTGAACAGGGCGCGCGGGGAGAGCCCGGAGGCCACGTGCTGCCGCAGCCGGGACACCACCCGGATGCTCAGCAGCGAATCACCGCCCAGCTCGAAGAAGTTGTCCTCGGCCCCGATCCGCTCGACGCCCAGCACCTCCGCCCAGATCCCGGCCAGCAGGGTCTCCGACGCGCCCT
Source organism: Kitasatospora sp. NPDC094016 (assembly GCF_040304045.1). Classification (NCBI taxonomy): domain Bacteria; kingdom Bacillati; phylum Actinomycetota; class Actinomycetes; order Kitasatosporales; family Streptomycetaceae; genus Kitasatospora; species Kitasatospora sp. NPDC094016. The sequence continues at coordinate 96,010 of NZ_JBEOUK010000026.1, read as the reverse complement.
CGGGGGCCAGGTACTCGCCGCCGAGGGCGAGGTCCTCGGGCGGCTCGGGCAGCGCCCGACGGTCGGTCTTGCCGTTGGGCAGCAGGGGGACGCGTTCCAGCCCGACGAAGGCCGAGGGCACCATCGCCTCGGTGAGGCCGACGGCCAGTCGGGCCCGCAGCCCGGCCGGGTCGATCCCGGCGCCGGGCACGGCGGGCACCACGTACGCCACCAGCCGGTCCCGGCCGCGATCGCGGCGGGCCACCACGACCGCCTCGGTCACGTCGTCCAGCGCGGTGAGCGCCGCCTCGACCTCGGCGAGCTCGATCCGGAAGCCGCGGATCTTGACCTGGTGGTCGGACCGGCCGAGGAACTCCAGGACGCCGTCGGCCGTCCAGCGGCCCAGGTCGCCCGGCCGGTACAGCCGGCCGCCCGGAGTGAACGGGTCGGACAGGAAGTGTTCGGCGGTCAGCTCGGGACGCCGCCAGTAGCCGGCACTCACGCCGTCACCGCCGATGTGGATGTGGCCGGGCACGCCGACCGGCACCGGCTCGCCCCGCTCGTCGAGGACGTACACCCGGGTGTTGCCGATCGGGCTGCCGACCGGCACGTAGGCGGCGAGGCGGGCCAGCCGCTCGGGGGTGGGTACGAACACCGTGGAGTCGACGGTGGCCTCGGTCGCTCCGTAGGCGTTGACCACCATGGTGTCCGGGTGAGCGTGTTCCAGCAGCTCTCGGCAGTCGTCGACGCGCCAGCCCTCCGAGCCGACCGACATCACCTGGAAGGCCGGCAGCCGCTCGCCGCGCCCCCCGACCTCCTCGACCAGTGCCTTGGCGAGTGAGGGGACCAGTTCGATCGCGGTACCGCCGACCCGCTCGACCAGCGCGAGCAGCCGGGCAGGGTCGGTGACCAGGTCGGTCGGCACGACGAGCATCGAACCGCCGAAGAAGACCGAGCGGAGCAGGTCGGCCAGGAAGAGGTCCACCGAGAGGCTGGTGATGGAGACGAAGCGCAGCCTGCGTTCCGTCAGGTCGTACAGCTCGTCCCAGGCGCCGGCGACGTGGAGCAGGTTCCGGTGGGTCACCACCACGCCCTTGGGGCGGCCGGTGGAGCCGGAGGTGTACACCACGTACACCGGGTCGTCCGGCCCGGCGGCGACCTCGGGCGGGGTCCCCGGGCCGGTGTCGGCGACGGACTCGACGGTGACCAGGGCACCGCCGTGGCCGGGCAGCCGGTCGGCGATCGCGGCGTGGCTCAGCACCACCGCCGGTTCGGCGTCCTCGAGCATGAACTCCAGCCGCTCGCGCGGGTACGCCGGGTCCAGCGGCACGTAGGCGGCACCGGACTTCAGCACGGCGAGCACGGCGAGCACCATGTCGGTGGAGCGTTCCAGGTGCAGCGCCACCCGCTCGCCCGGCCGGGCGCCGGCGGCGACCAATCGATGGGCGAGCCGGTTGGCCCGGCGGTCCAGCTCCCGGAAGGTCAGCGGAGCCCCTCCGTCCGCCTCCAGGACGGCCACCTCGTCCGGGCGGGCGGCGACCTGGGCGTCGAACAGCTCCTGGACCAGCGTCTCGGTGCGGCGCGGGCGCGCGGTGTCGTTCCGCTCGACGAGCAGGGTGTGCCGCTCCCGTTCCGTGAGCCAGGGCAGCGCGGCCGGCCCGCGGTGCGGGTCCGCGGCCACGCCCTCCAGCAGGGTGCGCAGCCGGCCGCCGATCCGCTCCACGGTGGCGGCGTCGAACAGCTCGGGATCGTAGGTGAGTTCGATCCGCAGCGCGGTGTCGGCGTGGCTGCTGACGGTGAGCGGCACGGTGCTGCTGTCCGAGGAGCACAACACCTGGACTCCCACCCCGTCGCGGCCGGTGGCGCCCTCGGCGACCGGGTAGTTCTCGAAGACCACCACGCTGTCGAACAGCCGCTCCCCGGAGGCCAGCTCGGCGCAGCGCCGGACGTCGGAGAGGGCCAGGTAGTCGTGCGCGGTGCTCTCCGCCTGCGCCGCCTGCAGGGCGCGCAGCCAGGCCCCGAGGTCACCGTCCGCCTCCGGTCCAGCCACCCGGGCCCGGACCGGGACGGTGTTGACGAACATGCCGATGCCGCTCTCGATCCCCGGCACCTCGGGGGTTCGCCCGGAGACGACGGCACCGAAAACCACGTCCGGCTCACCGGCGTGCCGCGACAGCAGGACCGCCCAGGCGCCCTGCATCAGGGTGTTGAGGGTGATCCGGTTCTCCCGGCACCAGTCGGCCAGCACCCCGGTGACCGCCGGGTCCAGGGCGAGCTTGTGCGAGCCGACGGCCCGGGTGCGGTGGTCGGCGGCGGGCTGGCGGTCCACCGGCAGCGCGGTGGGCTCGGCGAAGCCGGCCAGCACCTGCCGCCAGTGCGCCATGGCGGCCTCGCGGTCCTGCTCGGCCAGCCACTCCAGGTACTCGCGGAACGACGGCCGGCTGACCGGGAGGGCGGCCCGCCCCTCGACGGCGGCGACGTAGTGCTCCAGCACCTCCTCGAACAGCTGGGCGGTACTCCAGCCGTCCAGCAGCAGGTGGCTGAACGTCCACAGCTGGTAGACGGTCCGGTCGTCGACCCGGGCCAGGACGATCCGCATCAGCGGCCCGGCGGCCAGGTCGATTCCACGCTCGCGCTCGGCCCGGACCAGCTCGTCCAGCCGTCGGCCGGGGTCGGGGTCCCCACGCCAGTCGAGCAGCTCGACCGGCAGCTCCAGGTCCGAGCGGATCAGCTGGACCGGCTCGGGCACGCCCTCCCAGCGGACGGTGGCGCGCAGCACGTCGGTGCGCCGGAACACCTCGCGCCAGGCCCCGGCCAGCGCCTCGGCGGCGGCCAGTCCCTCCAGCCGCAGGGCCAGCTGGTCGACGTAGGCGCCGCCGTCCGGGTCGGTCAGGATGTGGAAGAGCATGCCGCCCTGCAGCGGGGTGAGCGGCAGGACGTCGTCCACGCCCCGGCCGTCGCCGACCAGCCGGTCGAGGGCCGCCTGGTCGAGCCGGGCCAACGGGTGGTCGGACGGCGTGCGGCCGCCGGCGCCGGGCTCGGCGCAGTGCGCGATGACGGCCCGCAGGTGTGCCAGCAGCGACTCGCCGAGCCGCCGGACGGTCTGCGGCCGGTGCAGCGCCCGGGAGGTGAACCAGGACAGCGTGAGCACCCCGTCGGAGACGGCGCCGACCACCTCGATCTGTGCGCTCCGCTCGTGGTCGCCGTCCCACTGCGGCCCGCCGTCGCCCAGGTGGGCGCGGTAGAGGGAGCGGGCGGCGAACGCGCCGTCCAGCTGCCCGTGGTAGTTGAAGGTCACAGCCGGCGCGGCGGCCGGGGTGAAGCCCGCCCGGTGGGCGGCCAGCGCGCCGTGGCCGAAGCCCTTGGCGGGGACGGCTCGCAGTTGCTCCTTCACCGACTTCAGTCGGGCGGCGACCCCGTCGCCGGCCGCCACCGTCAGCGCGACCGGGTGGACGGCGGTGAACCAGCCGACCGTGCGGGAGAGGTCGGCGCCGGGCAGGACGTCCTCACGCCCGTGCCCCTCCAGGCCGACCAGCACCCGCTCGCGGCCGGTCCACTCGGCGAGCGCGCCGGCCAGGGCGGTGAGCAGCACGTCGTCCACCCTGGTCCGGTAGACCGGCGGGACGTCGCGCAGCAGCGCCTCGGTCTCCTCGGCGGTGAGGGCGAAGTCCGCGCGCTCCGACGAGGCCGCCGTATTGGGCCCCGTGCCGTCGGTGGGCAACTCGAAGGACTCCTCGGCGATCCTTCGCCAGTAAGGGAGTTCGACGTCCAGACCACCGTCGCGGACGTACTCGGCGAGCCTGGCGGACCAGGCTGCGAACGGGGTGGTCGGGGTGCCGAGGTCGACCGGCCGGCCGGCCCGGGCCTGCTCGTAGCCGGTCGCGAGGTCGTCCAGCAGGATGCGCCAGGAGACGCCGTCGACCACCAGGTGGTGCGCTGTCAGCAGCAGCCGGGGGCCGGCCCCGGCACCCTCGTCGAACAGCACGGCGCGCAGCACCGGGCCGTGCTCCGGGTCGAGGGCGCGGCGAGCCGACTCCGCCTCCTCGCGCAGCACCGCCGCGTGCTCCGGCCCGCCCAGGCCGGCGGTGGCCCGGCGGCTCAGCAGCGGGCCGCCCTGGTGCGCCGCGGCCTCCTGCAGCCAGCCGCCGTCCGCGCGGCGCAACCGGGTGCGCAGCGCCGGGTGGTGGGCGACCAGGGCCTCCAGCGCCCGCACCAGTGCGGCCGGGTCGGTGCCGGGAACCAGCTCCAGCAGCAGCGACATGGTGAACCTGGGGATGTCGGCCGCGCCGGCCAGCAGCCGGTGCTGCATCGGGGCCAGCGGTGCCGGTCCCCGGTGCTCGTACTGCTGGGCGGTGTCGGCCGCCGTGGTGACGCCGGGGGCGATCCGGGCGATGGTCTGCTTGACCAGGATGTCCCTGGACTGGAGCCGGAACCCGGCGGCCCGGGCCCGGGAGACGGCCTGGATGCTGAGGATGGAGTCGCCACCGAGGGCGAAGAAGTTGTCCTCGGTGCCGACCAGGTCGGCACCGAGCAGCTCGGCCCAGATCCCGGCCAGAGCTCGTTCGACCTCGGTTCGCGGCGGCACGTAGCCGGTGGCCGGCCCCGGCTCCACGGCGCTCTCCGGCAGGGCCCGGCGGTCGGTCTTGCCGCCGGCGGTGCGCGGCAGCGCCGTCAGAAAGGCGAAGGCGGCGGGGACGAGGTAGTCCGGCAGCAGGCCGTGCAGGTGGGCGCGGAGCGCGGCCGCGCCCGGCACTGCGGCGCTCGGCACCACGAAGGCCACCAGCCGCTGGACGCCGGCCCGGCCGACCCGGGGCACCACCGCACAGTCGTCCACCGCAGGGTGGGAGCGCAGCGCCGCCTCGATCTCGCCCGGCTCCACCCGGACCCCGTTGATCTTGACCTGGTCGTCGCCGCGGCCGGCGAACTCCAGCCGCCCGTCCGGCGTGCGGCGGACCAGGTCGCCGGTGCGGTACATCCGGGTGCCCGCAGGGCCGAACGGATCGGCGACGAAGCGCTCGGCGGTCAGTGCGGCCCGGTGCAGGTAGCCGCGCCCGACCGGCAGCCCGGCCAGGTAGAGCTCGCCGCGCACGCCGACCGGGACGGGGCGCAGGTGCGCGTCCAGCACGTAGGCCCGGGTGCCGCGCACCGGCAGACCGAGCTCCGGCGCGCGGGCGGTGTCCACCCGGGCGGCGAGGGTGTCGACGGTGCACTCGGCCGGCCCGTAGAAGTTGTGGGCGGTCAGCCCCGGGGTCGCGGCCAACTCGCGCCACAGCTCCCCGCCGACCGCCTCGCCGCCGAGCACCAGCACAGCGGGCCGGTGCGGCGCGGCGGGGGCGAGCAGGCCGGCGTCGAGCACCGGTCGGGCGAAGGACGGCGTGAGCTGGAACAGGTCCACCTGCTCGCGCCGCGCGTAGGCCACCAGGTCGTCGGCGTTCAGCCGGGTCTCGCTGTCCACCAGGTGCAGGGTGTGGCCGTCGGCCACCGCCATCAGTGGGTTCCAGGACGCGTCGAAGGTCGGCACCGTGGTCAGCGCGACCCTCAGCGGGCGGCCGAGCAGGGCCGCCGCGGGCCGGAACAGCTCGTCCCGCTGACGGGCGAACAGATTGGCCAGCGAGCGGTGTTCGACCACCACGCCCTTGGGCCGGCCGGTGGAGCCCGAGGTGTGGATGACGTACGCGGCGTCCCCGGGTGCCGGCGCGGCCGCGGGCTCGTCATGCCCGTCCCGAGCGGCGACGGCGGCGACCACGGCGGGCTCGTCCAGCAGCAGCCGGGGCAGTTCGGCGGGCACCGCGCCGGCCGGCTCCCCGGTGCCGAGTACCAGCGCGGGCCGGATGCCGCGCAGCAGGTCGGCGATCCGCTCGGCGGGCTCCTCGGAGTTCATCGGCACGTACACCGCGCCGGCCTTGAGCACCGCCCAGAGCGCGACCACGAAGTCGGTCGAGCGCGGCAGCACCAGTGCCACCAGACTCTCCTCGCCGATCCCCAGGGCCCGCAGGTGGCGCGCCAACCGGTTGGCCCGGCAGTTGAGTTCGGCGAAGCCGAGCCGCTCGTCCCGGAACACCAGGGCGGGCGCGCAGGGGGTGGCGGCGGCCTGCCGCTCGAAGGCCTGGACCAGGGTGGCGGGGCCGTCGTCGGCGGTGGCGGCCGCCGCGTCCCAGTCGCGGCGCAGCTCGGCCGCCTCCTCGGCGGAGACCAGCGGCAGCGCACACAGCGGGGTGTCCGGCCGCTCGCCGACCGCCTCGAACAGGGCGACCAGCTGCTCGCCGAGCGCCCGGACGGTCCGCTCGTCGAACAGCGCGGTGCTGTACGACAGGCCGAAGTCCAACTCGCCGTCGCGCTCCTCGAACTCCAGCCCGAGGTCGACGGTGGCCTCCCAGCGCGGCAGCTCCAGCTGCTCGACGGCCACCCCGGGCAGCGCGAGCGGGGCTCCGAACGCGTTCTGCAGCACCATCATGGTCTGGAACACCGGGGTGCGGCTCGGGTCCCGGACCGGCTCCAGCAGTTCGACCAGCCGGTCGAACGGCACCTGGTCGTGCTCGAAGCCGTCCAGCACGCCGTCCCGCACCCGGGCGAGCAGCGCCGCGAACGGCTCCTTCTCGTCCACCGCGGTGCGCAGCGCGACAGTGTTGGCGTAGAAACCGACGGCACGCTCCAGTTCGGGCCGGCCGCGGCCGGTGGTGACGGTGCCGACGGTGACGTCCGGCTGCCCGGAGATCCGGGCGAGCAGCAGCTGGTAGCCGGCCAGCAACACCGGGAACAGCGTGGTGCCCTCGCGCCGGGCGAGGCCCTTGAGCCGAGCGGTCGACGCGGCGGGCACAGCCAGCCGCAGCACGGCGCCGGCCGTGTCGCGGACCGGCGGGCGGGGGCGGTCGGTGGGCAGGCCGAGCGGCTCGGCGCCGCGCAGCCTGCTCTCCCAGTAGTCGAGCCCGGCCTTCACCCCGGGCCCGGTCAGCCACTCGCGCTGCCGGAGCGCGTAGTCGGCGTACTGGACCGGGACCGGCTCCAAGCGCGGAGTGCGGCCGGCGGCGAACTCCGCGTACGCCGAGCCGAGTTCGTCGAAGAGCACGCCCGAGGACCAGCCGTCGATGACGCTGTGGTGGGCGGTGATCAGCAGCACGTGCCGCTCTGGCGCGGACCTCAGCAGCAGGGCACGCAGCAGCGGACCCCGCGCGAGGTCGAAGGGCGTCGCGAGCTCGGCCCGTACGGCGGCCGCAACACCGGGCTCCTCGGCATCGAGCTCCCCGGCATCGGCCTCCCCGGCATCGGCGGCGGGCTCGGCGAGGCGCAGCACCCCGGACGCCGCCGGGTGGACGACCTGGCGCACCCGGTCGCCCTCGACCCGGTAGCTGGTGCGCAGCACCTCGTGCCGCTCCACCATCAGGTCGACCGCCCGGGCCAGCGCGTCCGGGTCGAGCGGACCGGTCAGCCGCAGGCCGAAGGCGCTGGTGTACTCACTGCCCTCGGGAGCGAGGCTGCTGAGGAACCAGAGCCGCTGCTGGCCGGAGGAGAGCGGGATCTCCTCCGGGCGCGGACCGGCGCCGATCGCGGCGTCCGCCGCGGCGGCGGGCGCTCCGGGCGCGTCCGGGGTCGCTCCCTGGCCGGCCAGCCGCCGCAGCAGCTTCTCGCGCACCTCGGGCGGCAGCACCGACAGTCGGTCGGGCCGGGACGTAGGACCGTTCATGCTCATGCTCCTCATGCCTCGCTGCTCGTGCCGGTGTCCGCCAGTCCCTCGGCGGCCAGGACCTCCGCCAGGACCTTGTCCTCGATGAGCGCCGCCAGCTCGGAGACGGTCCGGGCCGTCATGACCTCCCGCGGCGACAGGGAGATCCCGAACGCCCTGCGGACGCTTGCCATCACGCCCAGGCTCCGGATGGAGTCCCCGCCCAGGCCGATGAAGTCGTCGTCCGGGCCGACCTGCGCCACCCCCAGGACGTCCGACCAGATGCCCGCCAGGGCCTGCTCGGTGGGCGTCAGCAGCTCCTGCGGCTCCGGTGCCGCGGGCTCGGCGGGCCGTTCCGCGGGTCGGCCGAGCGCCGCCCGGTCGACCTTGCCGTTGGGGGTGAGGGGCAGTGCCGGGAGGACTGCGAAGCCCGCCGGGACCATGTGCTCGGGCAGCAGCCCGGCCAGGAAGCGGCGCAGCTCGGCCGCGTCCGGCGCGTCCGGGCCGCCTGTGGTCACCACGTGCCCACCGAGCACCCCGTCGGCGACCGTGGCAGCGGCCGCGGCGACGCCCGGGTGGCGGGTCAGCGCACTCTCCACCTCGCCGAGTTCGATCCGGAAGCCCCGCACCTTCACCTGGTCGTCGGCCCTGCCCAGGTACTCGATCACGCCGTCGGCGCGGCGCCGGGCCAGGTCGCCGGTGCGGTAGAGCCGTCCGCCGGGCGCACCGAACGGGGCGGCGACGAACCGCTCGGCGGTCAGCGCCGGACGGCCCCGGTAGCCGCGGGCCAGGCCGTCGCCGCCGAGGTACAGCTCGCCGGTGACGCCGTCGGGCACCGGGCGCAGCGTGCCGTCGAGCAGGTGGACCCGGGTGTTGCGGATCGGCCGGCCGATCGGGACGGCACCCGGGGCGAGCGGCTGCCCAGGCTCGGCCCGGTACACGATGCAGCCCACGGTCGCCTCGGTCGGCCCGTACTCGTTGATCACCGCGCTGCCGGGGTGCCGGGCCCGCCAGCCGGCGAGGCTCTCGCCGGGCAACTGCTCGCCGCCGACCACCAGGTCGGCCGAGCCGGCCGCCACGTCCGGCAGGCGCTCCAGCAGCGGGAGGTGGCTGGGCGTCGCCTTGACGAAGCCCACCGCGGTACCGGCGGCGGCCAGTTCGGCGAGCGCGTCCGGCTCCAGCGGGGACACCACGACCGTGCCGCCCTGGGTCAGCGGGGTCCACAGCGCGGTGACGGTGAGGTCGAAGGCGATCGAGGAGTGCAGCAGGGCCGAGGTGCGCAGACCCGGATACGCGTCGGCGGCGTGGGCCAGGTAGTGCGCCAGCGAGGCGTGCTCGACGACCACGCCCTTGGGGGTGCCGGTCGAACCGGAGGTGTAGAGCACGTACGCGGTGTCCGCCGGGGCGGGTCGGACGACCCCGGTGTGGTCGTCCGGGCCGGCCGGGCCGGCCGGGCCGGCCAGGCCCGCCAGGCCCGCCAGGCCCGCCAGGTCCACCAGGCCCGCCAGGTCCACCAGGTCGACCGGGCAGCCGGCCGGCGCCTCGCCGTCCACAGCCGCCGCGCCCTCGGCGTCCACCAGCAGCCGCACCGGACCGCACTCGGCGAGCAGGGCGCCGAGCCGCCGGGCCGGGTGCTGGAGGTCCAGCGGCACGTACCCGGCGCCGGCCTTCCACACCGCGAGCAGGGTCACCACCAGCAGCGCGGAGGGGCGCATGGCGACGGCCACCACGTCCTCGGTGCCGACCCCGGCGGCGCGCAGCCGGGCGGCCAGCGCGTCGGAGCGCGCGCCCAGGTCGGCGTAGTCGAGGCGGCCGTCGGGGCCGGTCAGCGCGAGCGCCGCGGGAGTGCGCCGGGCCTGGGCGGCGATCCGCTCCGGCACGGTGGTGCGGTCCACGGCGACCGCGGTGTCGTCGTGGCCGGTCAGGTGCCGCCGCAGCTCGTCCTCGGTCAGCCAGGGCAGGTCCACCAGCCGGGTCGGCGCCTCCCCCTCCGGCTCGGCCATGCCGCCCAGCAGCAGACCGAGCCGGTCGGCGAAGGTCCGCACCGTCCGCTCGTCGAACAGGGCGGGGTCGTAGGCGAACGAGAAGGTCAGCCGCTCGGTCGGGTAGACGCCCACCGCCACCGGATAGTTGGTGGTCTCGGCGTCGGCGCTCACGTCGCGCAGGGCGAGGCCACCGACGGTGAGCGCGGCGTCGTCCACCGGGTAGTTCTCGAAGACCAGCACGCTGTCGAAGAGCCTGGCCGGGGCGGCGATCCCGCTGCGGGCCTGGATCGCGGTGAGCGGCAGGTGCTCGTGGACGCGGGCCCGCACCTGCTCCTGCTGGAGCTCGCGCAGCCAGGGCCCGAGCTCGGCCTGCGGGTCCGCGAGGGCACGGACCGGCAGGGTGGCGATGAACAGCCCGACCATGTCCGGCGCGCCGTCGAGGTCGTTGGGGCGGCCGGAGACGGTCGCGCCGAAGCAGACGTCGCCCTGCCCGGACACCCGGGACAGCAGCAGCGCCCAGGCGCCCTGGACCACCGTGTTCACGGTGACCTGCCGGTCCCGCGCGGCGCGGTAGACCCGGGCGGACAGCTCGGCCGGCAGTTCCACCCGCAGCCGCGCGGAGGACCTGACCCGGTGCTCGCCGGTCGGCCTGCGGTCGAAGGGCAGCGGGGTGGCGGTGGTCAGGCTCGCCAGCCGCTCGGTGAAGTACCGCTGCGCCTCGTCGGCGTCCCGAGCGAGCTGCCAGGCCACGTAGTCGCGGAACGGCGGCCGCTCGACGGCGGCGGACGGCCGGCCGGCGCGCAGCGCCGCGTACTCGGCGAACAGGTCGGAGAGCACCTGGTAGAGGCTCCAGCCGTCCAGCAGCGCGTGGTGGAAGGTCCACAGCAGGTGGAGCGAGCCGCTGTCCAGCCTGGCCGCGGTGAGCCGGGTGAGCGGGCCGTCGGCCAGGTCCACGCCGAGCGCGCGGTCGGCGGCGAAGAGCCGCTCCAGCGCCTCGGCCCGTCCGGCCTCGTCCAGTCCGCTCCAGTCCAGCACGGTCAGCGGGGTGGGTACGGTCCGCAGCACCCGCTGGACGAACCCGCCGGCCCCGGTGTCGGCGACCGTGGTGCGCAGCACCGGGGTTCGGTCGACGGTGCTGCGCCAGGCGCGTTCCAGCAGGTCGACGCGGTCCACGCCGTCCAGCACGAAGGCGAACTGGGCGAAGTAGGCGTCCTGACCGCCAGTCTCGGCGGCGGCCTCCAACGAGTGAAAGAGCATGCCGGCCTGCATCGCGGTGAGCGGGTAGAGGTCCGCCACCGCTCGGCCGTCACCGGCCAGCCGGTCCACTGCGGCCTGGTCCAGCCGCAGCAGCGGGAAGTCCGAGGGGGTCCGGCCGCCGGCTCCGGGTTCGCCCGCGTGCGCGGCCAGCGCGCGCAGCGCGTCGGCGGTGGCCTCGGCGAGGCGCCGTACGGTGGCCTCCTCGTACACCTGGTCGGAGTACTGCCAGAGCAGCTCCAGGGCGCCGCCGTCGCCGAGGACGGCGATGACGTCGAGCAGGTGGGGACGGACCGACTCCGGGGACTGTCGCAGCCACATCCGCGGCCGGGTGCTCGCCTCGAACAGGCCTCCTTCGGGCAGTTCCTCGAAGCGGCCGAGGTAGTTGAAGCTCACCTCGGGCGCGCGGTCGCGCTCGGTGCGGTGGGCGGCCGCGTCGCGCAGCGCGCCGTGGCCGAGGCCACCGCCGGGGACGTCCCGCAGCCGCTGCTTGACGGACTTGAGCACGGCCGACCAGCCGGCGGCCGGGTCGGGCAGGTCGAGGGCGACGGGGTACACGGCGGTGAACCAGCCGACGGTGCGGGACAGGTCGGTGCCGTCCCGCTCGGCCCGGCCGTGGCCCTCCAGGTCCACCAGCACCTTCGGCAGGCCGGTCCAGGCGGCCAGCGCGGTGCCGAGCGCGCTCAGCAGGACGTCGTCCGGGCCGCCCTGGTAGCGGGCCGGGAGCTCCCGGAGCACCGCGTCCGTCTCGGCGGCGGTCAGCCGGACGGTCAGCGTGCGGGTCGAGGCCGCGGTGTTGGTGCCTGCCCGGTCGCGCGGCAGCCGGGGCGTCGCCGGGTCCGGCACGCCGTCCCAGTACGCCCGCTCGGGCTCGAACTCGCCGGCGGCGGTGCGGGTTTCGAGGTCGATCGCCCAGGCCCGGAACGAGGTGGTCTTGGCGCCCAGCCGTACCTCCCGGCCGACCGCGGCCTGCCGGTAGGCGTCGGTGAGGTCCTCCAGCAGGATGCGCCAGGAGACGCCGTCGACCACCAGGTGGTGGGCTGCCAGCACCAGCACGTCCGGCCGCTCGGTGTCGCCGCGCAGCAAGGTGGCGCCGAACAGCGGGCCCTCCACGAGGTCGAACTCCTCAGCCCGCTCGGCCACGTCGTCGATCCGGCGCTCCTGCTCGTCGACCGGCAGGCCGGCCAGGTCGACGACGTGCAGCAGGGGGCCGCCCGGGCCGGGCGCGTGGTGGCCGACGGTCCCGGTGAAGCGCAGCCGCAGCGCGTCGTGCTGCGCGAACAGGGCGCGCAGCGCCCGCTCCAGAGCCGCCTCGTCGACTCCGGGGGTCAGTTCGACCCGGACGGTCTGGTCGAAGTGCCCGGGCCGGGCCGGGTCGGTGCCGTGGAACCAGCGCTGGACCGGGGTGAGCGGCAGCTCGCCCTCGACCGGGCCCTGTTCGGCGGCGGGCGCCTCGTCCCGGGCCCAGACCGCCACGGCGGCCAGTGCGGCGACGGTCTGATGCCGCATCACGTCGCCGGAGCGCAGGAAGAGCCCCTCGGCGCGGGCCCGGGCGGCGACCCGCATGGTGAGAATGGAGTCCCCGCCCAGCTCGAAGAAGTTGTCCTCGACACCGACCTGTTCCACGCCGAGCAGCCGGGCCCAGGTCTTCGCGAGCAGCCACTCCTTCTCGTCGCGCGGCGCCAGGTAGGCCCGCCCGGCGTCGGCCTCGGGCACCGGCAGGGCGGCCCGGTCGAGCTTCCCGGCGGCGTTCAGCGGCAGCGCCGGCAGCGTGACGAAGGCGGACGGCACCAGGTACGAGGGCAGGCGCTCCGCCAGTGCGGCGCGCACCCCGGCGGTGTCCGGGCGCTGCTCGGCGTCCCGGGGCACCAGGTAGCCGACCAGGCGCTTGGAGCCCGCGCCGTCCGGCAGTGCCAGGACGGCGGCGTCGGCCAGCTCCGGCAACCGCAGCAGGGCGGCGACGATCTCCCCAGGCTCGATCCGGAAGCCGCGCACCTTGACCTGGTCGTCGGCCCGGCCGAGGAACTCCAGCACGCCCTCGGGCAGCATCCGGGCCAGGTCGCCGGTGCGGTAGAGCCGCTCGGCCGGGTCGAAGACCGCGGGGCCGAACCGCTCGGCGGTCAGCTCGGGCCGGCCGAGGTAGCCGATCGCCAGGCCGTCGCCGGCCAGGTACAGCTCGCCGGGCACGCCGTCCGCCACCGGCCGTCCGTCCTGGTCCAGCAGGTGGACCCGGGTGTTGGCCAGCGGGCGGCCGATGGGCACCGAGGCCCGCCCCAGGTCCCGCTCGGTGATCCGGTGGGTGGTGGCGAACACCATGGACTCCACCGGTCCGTAGCCGTTGACCAGGCGCAGCCCGGGGTGGCGGCGCAGCACCCGGCCGACGTGCTCGACCGAGACCGCCTCGCCGCCGGTCAGCACCTGGCGGAGCGTCCCGAAGATGCCCGGGTACTCCTCGACCATCACGTTGAACAGGCTGGAGGACAGCCACAGGGTGGTGATGCCGTGCCGCTCGACGAGCTCGGCGATCGCCTCCGGCTCGGGTGTGGGGGCCGGCTGGAGGACGCAGCGGGCGCCGTGCAGCAGCGCGCCGAACAGCTCCAGGGAGAACGCGTCCCAGGAGATCGGCGCCGACTGCAGAACCACCTCGTCCGGCCCGAACCGGGCGTAGTCGGTGCCGACGAAGGTGCGCACGGTGGCGCGGTGGGCCGCCAGCACGCCCTTGGGCCGACCGGTGGAGCCGGAGGTGAACATCACCGTCGCCGGGTCCTCGGCGCTGCCCGGGACGGCCGGGTCGGAGTCGTCCTCGGCGTCGGTGGCCGGGTCGGTGAGCGACAACAGGACCGGGTCGCCCGCGGCGGGCCAGGCCGCCCGGACGGTCGCCTCGGCGTCGGCCCCGACGAGTGCGACCGGCGCGGCCAGGTCCTCGATCATCAGCCGCAGCCGCTCGACCGGCAGGCCGGTGTCGAGCAGCGCGTAGGCGCCGCCGGCCTTGAGCACCGCCAGCAGCCCGACGACCATCCCGGGCGAGCGCCGGGCGCAGACCGGGACGAGCGTGCCGCGCCCGACCCCGGCGGCTGCCAGCCGGCGGGCCAGCCGGTTGGCCCGGGTGTTGAGCTCGCCGTAGCGGACGACGGTCTCCTCGTGCACCAGGGCGACGGCATCCGGGCGAAGCCGGGCGACGTACTCGAACAGCTCGTGGACCCGGGCCTCGCGCGGGTAGGTGACCTCGGTGTCGTGCCAGTCGGCCCGGGCCCGCCGGGCCCCGGCGTCCTCCGCGCCGACCAGGGCGAGCTCCCCGGCGGGCGCGCCGGCGTCGGCGACGGCCGACCGGAGCAGGCCGAGCAGGTGGTCCGCCAGCCGGGCGACCGTGGCAGCGGTGAACAGGTCGGTGCTGTACTCGATGCCGGCGCCGAGCGTGTCGCCGTGGTTCCAGAACTCGAAGAGCAAGTCGAACCGCGAGGAGGATCGCGGGAGTTCGGCCTCGGCCAGGTCGAGACCGGCGGCCGCCGCCCCGGGGCGCAGCAGCGGTTCCTGGTAGGTGACGGCGGTCTGCACCAGCGGCATCCGGCCCGGTTCGCGGAGCGGCCGCAGCGCCTCGACCAGCCGGTCGAACGGCACCTCGCCGTGCTCGACCGCGACCAGGGTGGACTCCCTTACGGCGTCGACGAGTTCACCGAACGGCCGGGCGGGGTCGAGCGCGGTGCGCAGCGGCACCAGGTTGGCGAAGAAGCCCTGGGTGTCGTCGTCCACGCCGTCGCGGCGGCAGGCGGTGGCGATGCCGAGCGCGAAGTCGCGCTGGCCGCTGTGCCGGGCCAGCAGGACGTGCACGGCGGCGGTCAGCGTCATGAAGACGGTGGCCCGACGGGCTCGGGACAGGGCGCGCAGCCCGGCGGCCAGCTCGGCCGGGACACGGAACCGGTGCAGGGCGCCGGCGCCGGTGCGGGCCGCCGAGCGCGGCCGGTCAGCGGGCAGGTCGAGCGGCGGCAGGTCGGCGAGCCGCTCGCGCCAGTACGCGATGTCGGCGTCCCAGACGCCGGCCCGGGCCCGTTCGCGCTGGTCGGCGGCGTGGCGGGCGAACTGGTCGGGCGCCGGGGCCACCGGGCCGAGCGGCCCGCGCACGGCCCGGCCGTAGAGCTCGAAGAGCTCCCGGAGCAGGGCGCGGGTGGACCAGCCGTCGGTGACGATGTGGTGCTGGTCCAGCACCAGCATGTGCCGCTGCCCGGGCAGATGGATCAGCAGGGCGCGCAGCAGCGGCCCGGCCACCAGGTCGAACGGACGGGCCGTCGCCTCGGCGAGCAGTCGCTCGTGCTCGTCCGCCGCCTTCCCGGCCGACAGCGCGGTGAGGTCGACCACGTCGAGCGCGGGCTCGCCGGGCTCGTGCACCACCTGCACGCCGCCGTGCTCGCCGGCCCGGAAGGTGGTGCGGAGCACCTCGTGCCGGGCGAGCACCGCGCCCAAGGCGGCGCGCAGCGCCTCGTCGTCCAGTTCGCCGGCCAGCTCGATGCCGACCGCGGCGCCGTACCCGGCCAGGGCCGGGGCGGCGTCGTGCAGGAACCAGAGGCTCTCCTGGGCGAAGGACATCGGCACGGTGCCGCCTCGGCCACGCGGCGCGCCGTCGCGCGCGACGGCCCCGACCGGGGCGGGGCTGTGCCCGGCCGGTCCGACCAGGGCGGCGACCGCGCCCGCGGTCGGCGCGGCGAACAGCTCGCGCAGGCTCGGAGCGGTGCCGAACTCCGCCTTCAGCCGGGCCAGGACGCGGGCGCCCAGCAGCGAGTCGCCGCCGAGGTCGAAGAAGTCGTCGGTGGTCCCGACACCGGTGGTGCCGAGGGCCTCCTCCCAGATCCGGACCACGGCCTCCTCGACCGGGCCGTCCGCCGGCACGTAGGCGACCCCGCGGCCGGTCCAGTCCGGCGCGGGCAGTTCGGCGCGGTCCACCTTTCCGGAGGGGTTGAGCGGGAAGTGCCCGACCGGGACCACCGCGGAGGGCAGCAGGTGCTCGGGCAGGGTGCGGCGCAGGTGGGCGGCGAGCTCGGCCCGGGTGGGCGCGGCCAGGCCCGCCTCCGCGCGAACGTGGACGACCAGTCGACGGTGGCCGCGCTCGTCCTCGGGTGCTCCGGCGGCGGCCTCGGCGACGGCCGGGTGGGTCAGCACGGCGGCCTCGACCTCGCCCAGCTCGACCCGGAAGCCCCGGATCTTGACCTGGTCGTCGGTCCGGCCGCGGTAGCGCAGCACGCCGTCCGCGGTCCACTCGGCGAGGTCGCCGGTGCGGTAGAGCCGGCCGCCGGCCGGTCCGTACGGGTCGGCGACGAAGCGCTCGGCGGTCAGCCCGGGGCGGTCCAGGTAGCCGAGCGCCAGCCCGTCCCCGGCCACGTACAGCTCGCCGACGGCGCCGGGGGCGACCGGCCGCAGCCGCTCGTCGAGGACGTGCACCCGGGTGCCGGCCACCGGGCGTCCGATGTCGGGGGCGGTGCCGTCCCCGGGGATCGGGTCGCTCATGGTGGCGCAGACGGTGGACTCGGTCGGCCCGTACCCGTTGACCATCAACCGGCCGGGCGCCCAACGGGCCGCGACCGCGGCGGGGCAGGCCTCGCCGGCCGTGACGACGGTGACGCCGGCCGGGACCGCCCCGTCCGGCAGGGTGGCGAGCACCGCCGGCGGCAGGGTGACGTGGGTGATCCGCAGTTCGGCCAGCAGGTCGGCGAAGGCCGGACCGGGTACCAGCCGCGCGGCGTCGGCCAGGACCAGCGTGCCGCCGGTGAGCAGCGCCATGGAGAGTTCGAACACCGAGGCGTCGAAACTGGGGCTGGCGAACTGCAGCACCCGGGAACCGGGGCCGGCCGCCAGTTGGGCGACGTGCTGGGCGGTGAGGGCGGCGAGGCCGTGGTGGGGCACGGCCACGCCCTTGGGGCGCCCGGTGGATCCGGAGGTGTAGATGACGTACGCGGCGTCCAGTGGGTGTCCCGGCACGACCTTCCCGGCCACGGCCGGGTCGGTGTCCGGGCAGCCCGCCAGCGCCTCGGCGACGGCCGGGTCGGCGAGGTCCAGCACGGTCGGCGGGCCGTCGACGGCCCGGACCGAACCGGCGCCGTTGGTGAGCAGCAGCCGCGGCGAGGCGTCGGCGAGGACGTAGGCGACCCGCTCGGCCGGGTAGGCCGGGTCGACCGGCAGGTAGGCGGCGCCGGCCTTGGTGGTGGCGATGGCCGCCAGCACGAGATCCGCGCCGCGGGCCATGCCGAGCGCCACGATGCTGCCGGGGCCGACGCCCCGGTCGATCAGCAGGTGCGCCAGCCGGTTGGTCCGGCTATCCAGCTCGGCGTACGAGAGGGTGCCGGCCCCGGACACCAGGGCGGGCGCCCTCGGGGCCCGCTCGACCTGCCGGCGCAGCAGCTCGGGCAGGGTGGCGGCGGCGGGCGCCGGCGGTCCCGCGTGCCACCCTGCCGCCTCCGCCGACGCCGGGTCGGTGCCATTGATGAGCCGTGCGTCCGAGGAAGCCGCCTCGTGCGACATGGTTGCGTCTCCTGCCCTTCGGTCTGCTCTGCCCGTTCAGCCGCCCGGCCGTCCGGTCCGACGACGGCTTCGGACTCCCGCGGGTCGCGGGAGTCCGGAACACGCTGGTTACTGCCGTGTGCCGCCGCTCACCACCGGACCGCCAGGCGCCCGCCGACCTGCACGCGGTCGATCCGCCCGGTGCCCGGGTCCCGGTGGAAGCGGCCGGTGTAGCCGGTCCGCTCGGTGGTCAGCTCGACGACCGAGAACGCCAGGTCCGACCGGACGGCGAGCCGGGCGAACGGTCGGCCTCCCTGGTCGAGCCGCAGGCCGTCCGGGTCATGGCCCAGGCGGTACTCGGTGGCGCCGTTGCGGTAGGTCCCCGCGCAGTCGGCGAGGAGGTGGTCGGGGGCCGGCGGCGCGTCGCCGCGCAGCCGGGTGAACGGGTGACTGCCGACCTCGATCCCGGCCTCGCCCAGTTCGGCCAGCAGGTCGTCCCAGAGCGCGAGTCCGGTGCCCGCGTTGGTGGTCAGCGCGACGACCGTGCTCTCCTGCGGGTCGACCCGCAGGTGGCAGGAGGTGCCGTCGCCGGTGCCGTCGTGACCGACCCAGGTCCGGCCGTCCGGGGCCAGGTAGTGCGCGAGGCCAAGGCCCCAAGCGTCGGCCAGGCCGAACGCGTCAGTGTTCGGCTCGATCCGGCGCATCGCCTCGGTGACCCGGGGCGGCGGCAGCAGCGGCCCTCGCGGGCGCACCGGTTCGTCCGCGAGCAGGGTGCCGAACCGCAGCAGGTCCGCGGCGGCGAGCGCGAGCGCGCCGGCCGGCGCCTCCACCGGCGGCAGCAGCTGGGCCACCGGGCGGGCGGTACCGTACGCCGGCTGCGCGGCGTGCCCGGGGACGTGCCCGGCGGCGGCGCCCGAGCCGGTGACGAAGGCCGCGCGGATGCCGAGCGGACGCAGCACGACCGAGGTGACGGCCTCCTCCCACGGCATGCCGAGGGCCAGTTCGGCGACCCGGCCGGCCGCCACCAGCCCGACGTTGGAGTAGGAGAAGGCCGTACCCGGCGGGCAGACCACGGTCGCCGCGGCCTCCCTGAGGTACTGGTCGCGGTCGGCCGGCGGCTGCTCGGCGGGGTGGCTCCCGGGCAGTCCGCCGGTGTGGGTGAGCAAGTGCCGCAGCGTCAGTTCGCTCCCGAGCGCCCCGGGCAGCGCCGCGAACTCGCGGAACTGCTCGCCGAGCGGGGCGTCCGGGTCCGCCTCGCCCTCGTCCGCCAGGGTCGCCAGCAGCGCGGCGGTGAACGACTTGGTGAGCGAGCCGACCGGGAACCGGGACTCCGCGATGACCGGCCGGCCGCTGTCGTGGCGCTCCTCCCCGGCCACCACCACCGAGGTCACGCCCCGGTGCAGGAGGGCGAGTTGGGCCCCGGGGACGGTGTGCTGGCGGATCAGTCGGTGCAGCAGCCGGCCGAGCCCGCCGGCGCTGGCCGGGTCGACGCTCCAGATGGGGGGTGCCGAGGTGGTCGTCATGGTGTCGGGGTCACTCCAGCTCGAAGACGACGGAGGCGGCGGGCGACTCGATCCGCTGCTCGCCGGCCAGCTTCCAGCCGGTCTCCTCGAAGACCCCGTACCACTCGTCCAGGGTGGGCATGTACTGCCCCATCAGGTCGTGGGCGGACTCGAAGCCGAGGTTGAACAGCGGGATCCCGCGGTCCGGGTAGCCGACCGTGCGGGTGGTGTCGCCCAGCAGGAAGCGGCGCACGTTGGGGAACCGCTCGCGCAGGGTGCGCATCGACTTGACGGCGTTCTCGCGGGGCCAGAAGTCGTGACCCATCATGAAGCAGGTGAGCAGCTCGACCTCCGCGAAGACGGAGTGCGGGGCCAGGTCGCGAGCGTCCGCCTGGAGAGCGGTGATGCGGTCGGACAGGCCGGCCCTGGCCACCTCACGGGTGGTCATCTCGACGGCCGGGAGGCCGATGTCGAGGCCGAGCCCACGGGTGCCCGGGTAGCGGTTGGCGATCTGGATGAGCCGCTCGCCGCTGCCGCAGCCGAGGTCGGCGGCGACCTTGAAGTCGAACGGCAGCCGATCCATCGCGGCCCAGAACGCCGGGTCGAACGAGAACGAGGACAGCTCGCGGCAGGCGTAGCCGATGGCCGCGCCGTCGCGGTGGTAGAAGGAGCCGACCCGGTTCTCTTTTCGGAGCACCGAGGGCATTTCGGTATAAAGGCCGGAGCAGCCCCGACTGAGCCAGTGGAAGTACGACCGGTAGGTGTTCACCTCGTCGAAGATCGGGCCGGGGCTGACGGTGCCGCCATCGCGGGTGACGACCCCGACCGAGGCGAGCGCCTGGAACATCCCGCGGGACGCGACCGGGTCCAGCCCTAGCTTTTCCGCCAGTTCCTCCGCATCCAGAGAGGAGGCGCCGTTCAGCTCGTCGAGCGCGCCCACCTCCCAGGCTGCGGCAATTGCCCAGGATGCGACCGCCGAGTTGTAGATGTCGGCCGATGTCAGTTTTGCTCCGGGTATCGCCACTTCAGTGATCGACATGGATGCCTCCTGTTCGGTTTCCGGCAGGTGACATCAGTTTCGACCGGAACCAACAGCAGGCTCCAGCTCCTTAAGCAGGGCACGATAACCACAGGTCAGCGCGATATATCGGTCCGCCACAGACATTCGGCGAAGCGAAGCCAAAGGGTCCGTTTCCCGATTTAAGGCCTGGCTTAACGAGCTTGTCAGCACGCCGAACCGATTCCCAGCATGAGCGGTGCCAGTGCAGGCCCCACACCAGTTCAGGGAGAGACGAATGGGCAACCCGTTCGAGAATGCCGACGGGACCTTCCGGGTTTTGGTCAACCAAGCGAACCAGCACAGCCTATGGCCGGATTTCCTCGACGTTCCAGACGGTTGGTCGTCGACGTATGGACCGGACTCCAGGGAGGACTGCCTGAATTACATCGAGAGCAACTGGAACGATCTCCGCCCACGCCCCATCGCGTCCTGACCGGAAACCCTCAGGGCGCACCGATGCGAAAGAAAGGAAAGCGGTGTCCACGCTGCGGTTGCACGATGAAGAGCGCGACGAGATCGCGGTTCTCGCCGATGAATTCCTGGAGTCCCTGAACGGCGACCAGGACCCCTCGCGAATGTCCGCGGCCGCCACCGGCGCCGCCCAGCGGCTGCCGGAGCGGCTGCGGACCTTCCTCGCCGCGACCCGCACCGGCGGGGAGGCCATCACCGTGGTCTCCAACCTTCCGGTCCGGGCCGACCTGGAGCCCACCCCGCTCGGCTGGGAGCCGGCCGCCAAGCTCGGCGCGGGCTGGCACGAGGAGGGCGTGCTGGCCCTGGTCGGCGCCGGACTCGCCGAGCCGTTCGGCTGGACCAGCCAGCAAGCCGGCCGGCTGGTCCACGACGTCTGCCCCACCCCCGAGGACGACAACTCGCTGACCAGCGCCAGCAGCACCAGGGAGCTCAACTTCCACACCGAGGACGTCTTCCACCCCTGCCGCAGCGACTACGTGGCCCTGCTGTGCCTGCGCAACCCCACCCAGGTGGGCACCACCTACGTCCGCGCCGAGGCACTCGACCTGCCTCAGGACGTCCGCGAGGTGCTGTTCCAGGAGCGCTTCCTGTTCCTCCCGGACGACTCCCACAACCTCGGCTCGCTGCCCGACAGCGCCGGCGACGGCTCGCAGCTCGGCGCCGTGCTGTTCGGCCCCCCGAACGCCCCCTACCTGCGCTTCGACATCGACTTCATGCGCCCGCTGCCCGGCGACGACGCAGCCGCCGAAGCCGTAAGGACCGTCCAGGCCGTCCTCGGCGAGCACGTGGAGCGGATCTCGCTCGCCCCCGGCGACCTGGTCTTCATCGACAACTTCCGGGTGGTGCACGGCCGGGAGTCCTTCCGCTGCCGCTTCGACGGCACCGACCGCTGGCTCAAGCGGGTCAATCTCACCCGCGACGCCCGGCGAATCAGCGCCGTCACCGGAAAGCGGACCGTACTGATCTGAGGCCGGAGCCGACGGCCCGCGACAACCGCTTCCGAACACCCCTTCCCCGCCCGCCCGGCACGGCCTTCACCGGCCCGTGCCGGGCGGGCGCTCTTTCCCCGGGGAATTCGTATAGTGAACCCCCGGTCCACCCCCGTCCGTTCACCCGTGCCGCCCCGGCCGAAAGAACGAGAGCACGTCCTCGGCCGAAGGAACGAGACACCCCGCCGATCTCTCCCGAAAGGCGGATGTCGCCGCCCCGGCCCCGCCGGGAGCATGACGGGTATGAAAATGTCGACCGCCAAGCTGGCCTGGGTGGCCCCGATCTCCGCACTGGCCATCGCGCTCACGGGCTGCGGTGTGAGCGACGACCTGGACGCCCAACCCCGCAACGATTCCAAGGACTTCGGCTTCCAGGGCACGCACCTCACCGTGGACACCGACAAGGATGTGACCTTGGTGCCCGCCGACGGCACCGCCCTCAGGGCCGACCGCAGGCTCGCCGGCCAGGCCGCGAAGGACGGCAACGCCGCCTGGACGCTGGAGGGCGAGACCCTCAAGCTGTCCGGCAAGTGCAGCGGCATCGTCCTCAACTGCAAGGCCCAGTACACCGTGCACGTCCCCAAGGGCGTGGCCGTGACCGTCCAGGGCAGCGGATCGGCCGGCATCACCGCCAAGGGCATCGACGGCAAGCTCGACGTGAAGACCGAGCAGGGCTCGGTGGACCTCGACGGCCTCGCCGCGCCGCTCACCGTCCGCACCGACAAGGGCAAGGTCGACGCGAGCGGCCTCTCCTGCGCCGACGTGGACGTCGCCAACGAGAACGGCAGCGTGAAGCTGACCTTCGTCAAGGCGCCCGACAGGGTCAAGGCCGAGTCCGACACCGGCAGCATCACCGTGCGGGTCCCCGAGGACGGCACCCGCTACCACGTCGAGGCCAAGGCCGGCTCGTCCAACCCCCACGTGGACGTCGGCGAGGACCCGAACTCCGCCCACGCCATCACCGTCACCTCCAAGGTCGGCGTCGTCCGCGTCAACACGAAAGACTGAGCGATGGAACTCCAGATCACCGATCTGACCAAGGAGTACCGCGGCGGCAAGCGCGCGGTGGACTCCTTCTCGCTGACCCTGCGCCCCGGCGTGCTCGGCCTGCTCGGCTCCAACGGCGCCGGCAAGTCCAGCCTGATGCGGATCCTGGCCACCGTCACCAAGCCGACCTCCGGCCAGGTGTTCTGGAACGGCACCGACATCGCCGAGAACCCCGGCCCGCTGCGCCGCACCATCGGCTACCTGCCACAGGACTTCGGCGTCTACCCGCAGCTGACCGCCCGCGAGTTCCTCTCCTACCTGGCCTCGGCCAAGGGGCTGCAGGGCCGTTCCGCGAACGCCCGGATCGTCGAACTGCTCGACCTGGTCAACCTCTCCGGAGCCGCCAAGCAGCGGCTCGGTTCGATGTCCGGCGGCATGCGCCAGCGGGTCGGCATCGCCCAGGCGCTGCTCAACGACCCCCAGCTGCTGATCGTCGACGAGCCGACCGTCGGCCTCGACCCGGAGGAGCGGATGCGGTTCAGCAACCTGCTCACCGGCCTCGGCTCCGAGCGGATCGTGATCCTCTCCACCCACATCGTCTCCGACGTGGCGGCCACCGCCGACCGGATCGCCGTCATGGGCAAGGGCCGGCTGATCCACCACGGCACCCCGGAGGAGCTCCTGCGGCTCGCCGAGGGCTCGGTCTGGGAGCTCACCATGGCCTCCGACCAGATCCCGGCCCTGCGCTCGCGGTTCGTCCTCGGCGGCACCACCCGCACCCCGCAGGGCGTCCGCGCCCGGGTGATCTCCCCGCACGCGCCCGCCCAGCACGCCGAGCCGGTCCCGCCGGGGCTCGACGACGCCTACCTGCTGCTGACCTCCGCCCCGGCTCCGGCCGTCCCGCGGGCGGTGGTGCGCTGATGGCGGGCACCGTCGCCGCGCTCGCCCTCGCCGACTTCCGGGAGCGCCGCCGCCGTCCCGCCTACCTGGTGGTCCTGCTCGGCACGCTCGCCCTGGGCCTGCTGGCCGCCCCGGTCGGCTCCTCGACCTGGCAGGTCTTCCAGATCAGCGGCTACCGGGGCCTGTACACCAGCGGCTACGTCGGCACCGTCACCGCGCTCGGCGGCGCCGTCTGGTTGGCGCTGGCCGGCTTCAACATCACCCGCGGCACCGTCCCCAAGGACGAGCGCAACGGCGTCGGCCAGATCCTCGCGGCCACGCCGATGACCCGGCCCTCGTACCTGTTCGGCAAGTTCTGCAGCAACTTGCTGGTGCTCGGCTCGATGCTGCTCGCCCTCGCGGTGACCGCGTTCGGCGTGCAGCTGGTCAAGGGCGAGTCGTACCACGTCGACGTCGTGCGCCTGCTGCTGCCCTTCGTCCTGATCACGCTCCCGCTGCTGGCCCTCGTCGCGGCCTGCGCGGTGCTCTTCGACACCCTGCCGGGCCTGCGCGGCGGCATCGGCGCGCTGATCTGGTTCGTGGTCTGGCTGGTCGGCATCATGGCCTCGCAGGCCTCCGGCGCGTACGACCTGCTGAGCATGGAACGGATCAGCGAGTCGATGCGCCAGGCGATCTCGGCGGCCGGGCACCCGGCCGAGGCGGTGCGCTTCGGCGTCGGCCTCACCTCCGACGACAAGACCCCGGTCACCTTCGACTGGCAGGGCCTCGGTCTCGGCGATCCGGGCGGCGGCCTGCTGGCCAACGCCGCGCTGCTGGTGGCCGGTTCGCTGGTGGCCGCGCTGCTGTCGGTGCTCTGGTTCCGCCGCTTCGACCCGTCCACCGCCATCGCCGCGGTCGGCGCGCTGGTCCCGGGCGCCAAGGGCGCGGCCGACCGGACCGGTGCCGAGCACGCCGACCGCGCCGAGGAGCCGGCCGCCGGCGCGGGCGCCTCCTTCGGCCTCGACCCGGCCCTGTTGACGGCGCCCCGGATGGGCTCGTCCTTCCTGCCCACACTGGCCGGCGAGGTGCGCGTCCTACTCCAGGGCATGCGCTGGTGGTGGCTGGGCACGCTGGCCCTGGCCGTGCTCGCCGCGTCCGTCCCGAGCGGGAACGTCCTCCACCCGGTGCTGCCGCTCACCGTGCTCTGGCCGGTGCTCATCTGGTCCCGGATGGGCAACCACGCCGGCGCCGGGAGCCTCGACGACCTGCTCGCCGCCTGCCCGGCCGCAGGCCGCCGGCTGCTGGCGGGCCTGCTCGCCGGGATCGCCGTGGCGCTGGCCGTCACCGCGGTGCCGATCGTCCGGCTGATCGCCTCCGGCGACACCGGCGCGGCGGTCGCCGCCCTGGTCGGCGCCCTGGTGGTGCCCGCCCTGGCGATGCTCTGCGGGATCGTCAGCCGCGGTCCCCGGCTGTTCCAGGCGCTCTACCCGCTGCTCTGGTACGCGATGTTCAACCGCATCCCGGAGGTCGACTTCCTCGGCGTGGCGGAGGGCAAGGGCCCGGGCACGGCCGCGGTGGCCGCCGCCGCGGTGCTACTGGCCGCCCTGGCTCTCGGCGTGGACTCCGTACGGCGCGCCAACCGCTGAACCACCGCCCTCCGGGGCAGACCCGGCCGGCCCCGGCGCCAGTGCCTAGGCCCGAGCGGCGCCCGGCACCCCGTCCGGGCGCCGCTCCGACCGTCCCCGTCCAGCCGACCGCCCCGCCTGCCCCGCTCGCCCGCGACCTTCCGGCCTCCCGTTCCCTGATCGACCGTCCGACTCCACCGACCCGAAAGGCCGGCCCGTGCGGCTCCCCAGCCTCCGAGACCTCCTCGCCCACCCGGCCCCGGACCAGGCGTCCCCGGCGACGCCGGTGTCCACCCTGCCGCGCGCCGCCCGGGCCGCCCTGGCGGTCGGGTTCGGCGTGCTGTGGCTGCTGGACCTGGCAATGAGTCTGGACACCGCCGGACCGCTGCTGCCGCTCGCCGGGCTGGTCCCAGCCGCCCTGGTGCTGTTCGGCCCGCGCGGCCGACCCGAACTACGCGCCGGGGCGGCCGCGCTCTGGTCGCTGGTCTGGTCCGCCGTGGGCTTCGTCCGCGGCACCGAGCAGGACTCCCCCGGGCTGATGGAGCTGCTCGCGCTCAGCCTCCTGCTGATCACCACCGCCCGGCACGTCCGCGCCCGCGCCGCCGTCCTCGGCACCTGCGCCGCCCTGGTGGTCGCCCTGCTGGGGCTCGCCGCACGGATCTCCCGCAGCGCCTCCGGGACGGTGCTGACCGTCGTGCTGCTGGCCGTCGTCGCCGGCGTCGCGATCGCCCTCGGCTGCTACCTGCGCGCGGCCGACACTCGTCGGCTCCGGGCCGTGGAACAGGTTCGCCGCGACGAACTGATCGACCTCGCCAACGACCTCAACGACTTCGTCGCCCACCACGTCACCGGCATCATCGTGCTGGCTCAGGCCGGCCGGGCGATCTGGCAGACCGCGCCGCAGGAAGTCGTCCCGATCTTCGACGACATCGAGCAGGCCGGCAGCGAATCCCTGGAGTCGATGCGGCAGTTGGTCGCCATGCTGCGCGAGGGCACCGACCTGGCCGCCGCCTCGCCGCTCTCGGGGCAGGGCATCGCGCACATACCCGTCATGGTGGAGTCCTTCCGCCGGGGCGGCGCCTCGGTGGACCTGCAACTGGACGAGGCCGCGCTCACCGCCCGGCTCGCCCCCGAGATCGTCACCACCGCGCACCGGGTGATCACCGAGGGCCTGAGCAACGTGCGCCGGCACGCCCCGGACGCCACCGGGGTCACCGTACGGATAGGCCTCGGCCCGTCCACCCTGGAGGCCACCGTGCGCAACGGACCGCCGCGCGGGGGAACGGCCCGCAAGGGTCTGCGTGTCCCCCACCTCGGACAGCAGGACCTCGGCCTCCTCGGGCTCCAGGAGCGCGTCCGGGCGGTCGGAGGAACGCTCACCGAGCGCCCGGACGATGCGGGAGGATGGGAGCTGACGGCCCTGCTCCCCGTGAGGAACACGGACCCCAGCACTCGGAGGATGCCGGCATGACCATCAAGGTGCTCATCGCGGACGACCAGGACATGGTCCGCACCGGCTTCCGGCTGATCCTCGACAGCCAGCCCGACATCGAGGTGCTCGGCGAGGCCGCCGACGGCGCCACCTGTGTCGAACTCGCCCGCCGGCTGAGGCCCGACGTCTGCCTGGTCGACATCAGCATGCCCCGGCTGAACGGCCTGCAGGTCACCCGGCTGCTGGCCGGCCCCGGGGTGAGCGACCCGCTGCGGGTGGTCGTGGTCACCACCTTCGACCTGGACGAGTACGTCTACGGCGCGCTGCGCGGCGGCGCCCAGGGCTTCCTGCTCAAGGACAGCGGATCGACCCTGCTGATCGAGGCGGTCCGCGCGGTCGCCGCCGGCGACGCGATGGTCTCCCCCGCCGTCACCGTGCGGCTGCTCAAGCGGCTCTCCGCCGCCGGGCCCGGGGCGGCCCAGGCCGCCGCGACGACGCTCTCCCCGACCGTCCTGACCGACCGGGAACTGGACGTGGCCCGGCTGGTCGCCCGCGGCCGCACCAACCAGGAGATCGGCGAGACGCTGGCCATCTCCCTCTCCACCGTCAAGTCCCATCTGGCCAGCGTCCAGACGAAGTTGAAGGTGCGCAACCGGGTCGAGATCGCCGCCTGGGCCTGGGAGGGCGGCACCATGCAGCGGGGCGAGGAATAGGGACGACACCCAGCTGGAACACACCCTGTTCGCCGCACCCCACCGCCCCCGCCCTCCCTGTCACCGAGTGCGACCCCTGGCCCGATCCTGCGGATCTCCCGAACGGGGGATACCCCGGCGCGCCGGTGAACGGCGATGATTGCCCCCAGTCGAATGAGGGGGAACTTCGGCCGAACGTCCGCATGGCCAAGTTCTCTTCGGGGGAAGGGGAACACGTTCGTGAGCCGCATCGTCTTTTCGATGGAGGACCTCGTCCGCGTCCGGGTCGCCGGACCACCGACGGCCGAGGCCGAGGCGGCGTTCGCCTTGGACAACTGGTCGAAGAACTCGGGTGGTTACTTCCGAAGATGGCATCAGACGGTCACCAACAGCGTGCGGAGCCGAGAAGAGCTCCAGCGTCTGATGCACCGCTTCGACCTTTCCGGACGGACCATCTGGGATCTGCTCGGCGCTCCGCCGCCGCAGGTGGACGATCCGTCCGACCCGCTACCGCGGCTTCCGACACGAACCACCGGCGAGGACCTCTCCTCCGGACCGGACGGCCTGGTCCAGGAGTTCGGCGCGATCGCCGTCCTCCCGTACTGGCAGGCCATCCACACCCGGCTGGTCCGCGACACCGACGCCTACCGGCAGATCATGAGCGCCTCCGGAGTGGAGACGCTGCTCCAGGCCCTGCACCCGCGCGTCCACTGGCGGGCACCGGTTCTGGAGGTCGAGGACGACCGGGACGAGACCATCGAGCTCAACGGCCGCGGCCTGCTCATCACGCCGTCGCTGTTCCTGACCGCGCCCGCCGTGGTCCCACCGCACGCCACCGTGGTCAAGGCCGAACCGGCCCCGGCCCTGGTCTTCCCGATACGCCCGGACTACCGCGGGGACGCCGTACTCGGCACCCGCGAGGCCGAGCGGCCGCTCGACTCCGCCCAGGGCGAGGCCCTCGCCAGCCTCGTCGGCAAGACCCGGGCCGCCCTGCTGGAGGCCCTGCTCAACGGCAGCACCAACGGCGAACTCGCCGACCGCGTCGGCGTCTCCAACGCCGCTGTCAGCCAGCACACCTCGGTCCTGCGGGCGGCCGGCCTGATCGCCACCCGTCGCACCCGCAACCTCGTCCTGCACACCGTGACGCCCCTGGGCCGTTCCCTGCTGAACGGCGGCACCCGTCTCCTGGCCCACCCCCCGGGCACGGCGCCGCACCGGAACGCGCCCCACGGCCGGTCCGTCCTGGCCGGCCGGTAGCCCTCGGCCCACCGCCGGGGCCGCGGCCCCACCGCGGCCCCGGCCCCGCGTTCGCCAGACGTTTTCGGGCCTCTCTTAATCGCCTGTCCCCGGCGGCGGCCACGCGGCGAAGATGACAGCGCCCCCGATCCCCGCCACCACCGCACAGACGAGGTGAAGCCGCCGTGACGAGATCGCGTACGGACCTTGAAGTGTCCTTCCTCGAAGAGAGCGGGACGGTGCAGCCCGTCGCCACCGTTCCCGACTGGGCAGAGCGCGGCGAGTGGCTGCTCGCCCACCGCCCCGGACTACGCCGACTGATCCTGCGCCACGGCTCGCTGAGGCTCGTCGGCGCCGCAGTCGCCTCCACCGACGAGCTGGCCGGGGTGGCCGCCGTCCTCGGCGGGGGCGCCCTGGAGTACACCGAGCGCTCCACCCCGCGCTCGCGGGTCGCCGGCAGCGTCTACACCTCCACCGAGTACCCGGCCGACCAGCGCATCCCCCAGCACAACGAGAGCTCCTACTCCTCGCGCTGGCCGGACCACCTCTTCTTCCTCGCCACCCGCACCCCGAGCACCGGCGGCCAGACCCCGGTCGCGGACAGCCGCACCGTCCTCACCGAGCTCCCGGCCGAGCTGGTCGAGAAGTTCTCCGCCCTCGGCGTCCGCTACACCCGTGCCTACCACGACGGCATCGGCCTCTCCTGGCAGGAGGCCTTCCAGACCGAGGACCGCGGGCACATCGAGGCCTACTGCCGCGACAACGGCATCGCCTGGGAGTGGGAGGGTGACCTGCTGCGCACCAGCCAGGTCCGCCCGGCGCTCACCCGGCACCCGGTGACCGGCGAGACCGTCTGGTTCAACCAGGCCCACCTCTTCCACATCGGCTCGCTGCCCGCGAAGACCACCGAGGCCCTCCTCGCCGTCTTCCCCGAGCAGGACCTGCCGCGCAACGCCTACTTCGGCGACGGCAGCCCCATCGACGCGGACACCCTGGCCGAGATCCACGCCGCCTTCGACCGCACCACCCTCGCCCCCGACTGGACACAGGGCGACGTCATGGTCGTCGACAACATCCTCGCCAGCCACGGCCGTGCCCCCTACAAGGGCGACCGCACCGTCCTGGTCACCATGACCTCCGCCACCTGGGCCGACTGGCCCGCCCCCTGACCCTCGCCCCACCCCACGCAAAAGCCCCAGGTCACGGCGAGTGAGTCCTGGGGCTTCTACAGAGCCGCCTGCGGGATTCGAACCCGCGACCTACGCATTACGAGTGCGTTGCTCTGGCCAGCTGAGCTAAGGCGGCGCCATTGTCACGCGTGGTGGCAACGCGGGCCAGTCTACACAGGTTTCGCGGGTGATCCACACCCGGTTGGTGGGGGTGGGGTCAGGCCGAGGAGACGGCGAGTTTGGCGGCGAAGCCGGCGAAGAGGACGGCGACGCCGCTGGTGAGGGTGGCGGAGAGGCGACGGCGGCGGCGGAAGGCGGTGGCGAGGGTGGTGCCGGCGAAGATCAGCAGGGAGAGGTAGAGCACGCTGAAGGTCTGCAGGATCCCGCCGAGCAGGCCGAAGGAGAGGGCCGGCTGTCCGTAGGCCGGGTCGACGAACTGGGTGAAGAAGGAGAGCAGGAAGAGGATCGCCTTCGGGTTCAGCAGGCTGATCACCAGGGCGCGGCGGAACGGGCGCTCGACGGGTTCGGCGGCCGGTTCGGCGGTGGTGGCGGGGTTGTCCGGATTGTCGGCGGTCCGGCGTTCGCGCCAGAGCTGGCGGGCGGCGCGGAGCATGCCGTAGCCGATCCAGAGCAGGTAGGCGGCGCCGCCGAGCTTGACCACGGCGAAGACGGCCGGGTTGGCCTTGAGGAGGGAGGCGGCGCCCAGCGAGGTGAGGCTGATCAGGGTGAGGTCGCCGACGAAGACGCCGGCGGCGGCCTGGTAGCCGGTCCGGATGCCCTTGCGGGCGGCGACGGACAGCACGTACAGGGAGTTGGGGCCGGGCAGTAGGACGATGACGAGGGCGCCGAGGACGTACGTCGCCAGGTCGTTGACTCCGAGCACGGTGCGCTCCGGGGAGGGGAGGAGATGAGGGCGGGGGCGCTCATCGTAACGTCGCACCGGCGGTCGGTTGAAGCGGAAACCATCCCGCCTACCGGGTGCAGCGCGCGCCCGGCTCCGGTGCCTCGCCCGCCAGCAGGTAGCGGTTGACCACGCCGTCCACGCAGGCGTCGTGGTGCCCGTACGCGGTGTGGCCGTCCCCGTCGTAGGTGAGCAGGCGTCCGGACTCCAGTTGCCCGGCCAGCGCCTGGGCCCACGCGTACGGGGTGGCCGGGTCGCGGGTGGTGCCGACGACGACGATGGGGGCGGCGCCGGCGGCCCGGATGGTGTGCGCCGTGCCGGTGGCCCGGACCGGCCAGTAGGTGCAGGCCAGCGCCATCCACGCCATGTCGCGGCCGAAGTGCGGCGAGGCCTGTTCGAAGTCCGGCACGGCACGCTGGACGTCCTCGGGCCCGGCGAACGGGGCGGGCAGGTCGAGGCAGTTCACCGCCGTGTTGGCGAACATCAGGTTGGGGTACGAGCCGTCCGCCTCGCGCCCGTAGTAGGAGTCGGAGAGCCTCAGCAGGCCGGTGCCGTCGCCGGCCTTGGCGTCGGTGAGCGCGGTGCGCAGTTTGGGCCAGAGGAAGTCGGCGTACATGGCCTGGATGACGCCGGTGGTCGCCTGGGCCGCGGTGAGTCGCCGGCCGTGGTCGGTGCTGGGCAGCGGGTCGGCCTGGACGGTGGCGAGCAGGGCGGTGAGCTGCTCGCCGATCTGCTGCTCGGTGCCGCCGAGCGGGCAGTCCTCGCGCTTGGCGCAGTCCTTGGCGAAGGCGGCCCAGGCGGTCTCGAAGCCGCCGGCCTGGGTGCGGTTGCCGGTGACCGAGTCGAGCGACGGGTCCACCGCGCCGTCCAGCACCAGCCGCCCGACCCGGCCGGGGAAGAGCCCGGCGTAAGTGGCGCCGAGGAAGGTGCCGTAGGACTTGCCGACGTAGTTCAGCCGCTCGTCGCCGAGCAGGGCGCGCAGCACGTCCATGTCGCGGGCGGCCTCGACGGTGCCGAGGTGGCCGAGCGCCGCCCCGGCGCGCTGGCGGCAGCCCTCGGCGAACTCCTTGTCGGCGGCGACCAGGGCGTCGATTCCGTGCTGGTCGCCGGGGGTGGGGTCGACGGCGGTGTAGGCGTCCATCCGGTCGCCGCTCAGGCAGGTGACCGGGTTGCTGCGGCCGACCCCGCGCGGGTCGAGGCCGACCAGGTCGTACCGGGCGCGCACGCCGTTGTCGTACGTCCGCGCGGTGGCCTCCAGGTACTCGACCGCCGAGCCGCCGGGTCCGCCGGGGTTGAGCAGCAGCGAGCCGAGCCGGCCTTCCCCTGCCCCCTCCTCGGAACCCGAGCCGGAGCCCGAGCCGGAGCCCGAGCCCGCCGGGACGGCGGTGGCGCGGGCCGCCACCAGGGTGAGGTCGCCGTCGCCCGGGCGGTCGTAGTCCAGCGGCACCCGGAAGGCGGTGCACTCGAACCCGCCGTCGCACGGCTGCCAGTCGAGCCGCTGCGCGTAGTACGGGGCCAGCCCGGCCGGGACGGCGGCGGGCAGCGGCTCCAGCGGCGTGACCCCGGGCGCGGCCGGGGTGGACGGCCCGGCACCCCCCGCCCCGGACGAACCCGCTGAGCCCGCTGAGCCGTCTGAGCCCGCTGAACCCGACGAGCTCGACGAACCCGAGGAACCCGAGGAACCCGCACCGCACCCGCCCGCCAGCAGCCCGACGGCGAGCGCCGCGGCCAGCACCCGCCCGGTGGCCCTCATCCGACCCCTCGCGATCATCCGAGCCCTCTCCATCGTCACCCAGGGTCGTCGCCCGGCGACCCGACTCGCATTGCACCACAGCACGCCGCCCGGCACCCGCCACGGGCACCGGGCGGCACCGCCCCGTCCGGGCCGGCGGCTCAGGACGCCTTGGCCAGCGCGTCGGCCAGGTACTGCGCCGCCTGCCGGACGAGCCGCATCCGCTCCCGGTCGGGGGTGTAGTCCTGCACGTTGTCGGAGATCTTCACCTCGGCCTTGGCCGCCGGTCCGGCCCCGGCCTGGAGCGCCGCCTGGAGCTTGCGGGCCGCGTCCAGCCCGGCCGTGTCGGCCTTGGCCGCGGCCAGCAGGAGCTTCGCCGCGCTGCCGGCCGGGGCCTCGGCTCCGGCCTGGGTGAGCGCGGCGGCGTCGTAGCGGCCGGACACCGCGGCGGTGGCGCCGTACAGGTCGGGACGGGACAGCCCGGCGGCGGCCGCGCACGGCGCACCGCCCTCGACGCCGAGGGTTCCCCAGGAGGCCGGGCCGGGTGCCAGGATGCGGAACGAGGCGGCGATGGCGGCACGCAGCGTCTCGTCGTCGGCGACGGCGGCCGGCGCGGCGGCGACCAGGTCGCAGGGGTGCGCGGTGCCGTTCGGCGCTTCGGGGGCGACCAGGATGAAGGGGCGGGCGCGGCCGGTCTGCAGGGCCGCGGTGAGGCCCTCGAAGACGTCCGGGACCTCGGCGTCGGCGGTCTTGCGCGGGGTGGCCGCCTGCATCACGACGACCGGGAAGCGCGCGTTCGGCTCCTTGGCGTACTGCGGCGGCAGCCAGACCCGGACGGTACGCGGCTGCCCGTCCGGGCCGGGCACGGCGGACTGCAGCAGCTCGCCGCCGCCCGGCTGGCCGACGCCGTCGAAGTGGATCACGGCGGCCGACGGGGCGGCGGAGGCCGCGGCCGGCTCCGCCACGACGGGCGGCACCGGCTGCTGCCGAACCGCCGGTCCCCCGCCAGGGCCCGCACCCGCCGCGTCGACCACCGGCTCGGCCCGGTCCGATTCCTGGCCGCGGGGGGTCAGGCCGCCGAACGCCCCGAGCGCCGTGAGCAGCGTCAACGCGGTGACGCAGACTCCGCAGATCATCGCTCCGGCCGCCCGCACCAGCATCGGCCAGCGTTCACCGGCCAGTTCGTAGGTCGCGGCGGCGCGCAGGTCGCGCCAGCGCTGGAGCGCGCCGCGGGCCAGCCAGATCCCGCCCAGCGCGGCCATCAGCAGAGGGATGACGAGGAGCGAACGAACCATGGGACGCACCGCCTCGGGAGGAGGGCCGGCGCCGGACGGGACCCGGTGCCGTACGGGGGGGCGACGGCCCCGCACCGGGGCACAGTCGGCCCCCAGCGTGCACAACGGGCGGACGGTCACACGCGGGTGTGCCCGGCGCGTATCGATCATTCACTCGAAGGTGGGACAACGGGACGGCTCCGGGAGGCCTACGCCGGGTGCTCAGCCCGACAGGCCCACCCCGAACGGCCCGAACGGCCCGGCGGCCCGGCAGCACAGGGTCCAGCTCAGCCCGCGCGCAGCGCCACCGTCATCGCCTCGACGGCGAGCAGCGGGTCCACGTTCCGGTCCAGCGCCTGCCGGCAGGCGAGCACCGCCTCGATCCGGCGCAGCGTGCCCTCCGGCGGGCCGTCCTGCGCGACCCGGTTCAGGGCCTGCCGCTGGTCCTCGTTGGCGAGGGTGCCGCCGGAGCCGAGCTGCAGCGCGAGCACGTCCCGGTAGAAGCCGAGCAGGTCGAGCAGCGCGACGCCGAGGGTCTCCCGGCGGGTGCGGGTGGCCCGGCTCTTCTGCCGTTTCTCCAGTTCCTTGACCGCCCCGGCCATGCCGCGCGGCGCCTTGCTGCCCTCGGCTGCGCCGTAGGCGGCCTTCAGGTCGCCGGTCTCCTTGGCGTCCTGGGTCTCCGCGAGCGCCTCGGCGTCGGCCTTGGCGGTGTCGACGAGGCGCTGGGCGGCGGCCAGGCAGCCGCCGATGTCGGCGACCTCCAGCGGGATCCGCAGCACCTCGGCGCGGCGGGTGCGGGCCTGGTCGTCGACGGCGAGGCGGCGCGCGCGCTCGACGTCGCCCTGCCCGGCGAGCGCGGCCAGCCGGGCCGTCTCCGGGTCGACGCCGTCGCGGCGGACCAGCATGTCGGCGACGGCCTCGGCGGCGGGCGTGCGCAGGACGAGCAGGCGGCAGCGCGACCGGATGGTCGGCAGCACGTCCTGGACGGAGGGGGCGCAGAGCAGCCAGACGGTGCGTGGGGAGGGCTCCTCCACGCCCTTGAGCAGCGCGTTCGCGGCGGCCTCGGTGAGCCGGTGAGCGGCGTCGACCAGGATCACCGACCAGCGGCCGCCGGTCGGGTAGCTGGAGGCGCGCAGCACGAGCTCGCGCATGTCGCCGACGCCGATGGACAGGCCGTCGGTCCGGACGTACTTGACGTCGGCGTGGCTGCCGGCCAGCACGGTGTGGCAGCCGTCGCAGAACCCGCAGCCGGGCGTACCACCGAGCGCGAGGTCCGGACTGGTGCACTGGAGGGCCGCGGCGAACGAGCGCGCGGCGGTGACCTGCCCGGCCCCGGGCGGGCCGGTGAACAGCCAGGCGTGCGTCATCAGGGAGGCGTTCCCGCCCGGCTGCGGGCCGGCTCCGCGGCCCGCCGCGATCGTCGCCCCGGCCGACCGGGCGGCGGCGGTCAGCTGCTCGACCACCCGCTCCTGGCCCACCAGGTCGTCCCAGACGGCCACTGCTGCTCCCAAGCTCCGTACGGCAGCGCTCCTGGCGCCTCTTCCCCGCCGTCGAGCATACGTGTCCGCTCCGACAGCCACGGCGCCCTCCGGGGCGCCCGCCGCCGAAGGAGGCGCCGCCCCACCACCGGAGGAGGCGCCCCGCCGCCGACGGCGACGGGCGGCGCCGCCGGGGCTCTCCACCCCGACGACGACGCCCGCCGTCCGTACCGCTGTCCTACCGTCGACCCGCCGTCCGTACCGCTGTCCTACCGTCGACCGTCGTCCGTACCGCCGCAGCCCGAGGTCAGCCCCGACGGCCCCAGCGACGGCCCTTGCCCTTGCCGCCGCCCTCGCCCTGGTCGCCACCGGGGGCGGGCCGGTCCTGGCCGCCACGCGGGTCCTGCGGGGCCGGGCCGCCGTGATTCCAGCGCGCCCACTCGTCACGCGAGCCGAGCAGGGTGTCGGTGAGGCTCGGCAGGTCGTCCATCGGCGTCTCCTCGGCCCACTCCGGCCGGGGTCGCTCGGCGGTGGCCTGCGACTCGTCGGCGGGCTGCGGCTCGTCGCCGACCACCGGCAGCTCGCGGGTGCTGTCCACCGGCTCCTCGCGCCACAGCCCCGGCGGCACCCGGTCCTCGGTACGGCCCGCTCCCGCGCGGCCCGGCTCCACCCGGCCCGGTGCCGGACGCTCCGGAGCAGAACGCCCCGACACAGGACGCCCCGACACAGGACGCTCCGGCGCCGGACGCCCCGGCTCGACCCGCGGCAGCACAGCGGTCCGGTCCGCCTCCTCCGTGACCCTCGGCAGCACAGCGGTCCGGTCCGCCTCCTCCGTGATCTTCGGCAGCACGGCCGTCTCGTCCACGGCGGTCGGCGGGACGACCGGCAGCTGGGCGGTCGCGTCGGCAGCCTCCGCCGCCCGGACGGCCGCCCGGCTGTCCCGCAGCGACAGCTCCCGCGTCGCCTCGTCGGTCCCACCGGGCCCGGGAGTGCCCACGGACCCCGCCCCCGGGACGTCCCGGACGGCCCGCAGCTCGGTGGTCACCGCATCCCCGGGGGCCGAACCGGCGGCCCGACCAGCGGCCTGACCAGCAGCCGAACCCGCCGCCGCCCGATCCGCCGTCGTCTGCGCCGCCGCAGCCGCGGCCGCGAGCGCGGCGGCCTGCGCCAGCCGGGCCTCCTCGGCCCGCTGCAGCGCCTCCTCCGCCCGGCGGCGCTGCTCCTCGCGCTGGAGCTCGCGCTGCCGCTGGAGCTCCGCCTGGGCGGCCGCCTCGTCGGCGAGGCGCTTGCGCTCGGCGGCCTCCGCCGCCAGTCGGGCGTCCTCCTCGGCCTTCCGCTCGGCCTCTTCCGCGGCGCGGCGGCGGGCTTCCTCCTCCGCCCGGCGGCGGGCCTCCTCCTCGGCCTTGCGCCGGGCCTCGGCGGCGGCCCGCTCGGCCTCCTCCTTGGCCAGCCGCTCCTGCTCGGCCTGTTCGGCCCGCAGCTGCGCCAGCACTTCCTGCCGCTTGCGCTCGGCGGCCTCGGCCTCGGCCTTCTTGCGGGCCTCCTCGGCGGCGCGGCGCTCGGCCTCCTCGCGGGCGAGCCGCTCCTGCTCGGCGCGGGCGGCCTTCTCCTGCTCGGAGAGCGGCAGCTCGCGGTCGAGCCGGTGCCGGATCGCGGTGGTGACGAAGCCGGGGGCCTGGCTGCCGTCGACGACCAGGTAGCGCGCCGGGTCGGCGGCCGCGAGGGCGAGGAAGCCGGCCCGGACCCGCTGATGGAACTCGGTGGGCTCGGACTCCAGCCGGTCGAGCGCCTCGGTGAAGCGCTCCCGGGCCCTGGTCGGGTCGACGTCCAGGACGACGGTCAGGTCGGGCAGCAGCCCGCCGGTCGCCCAGCGGGAGATCCTGGCGACCTCGGTGGCGGCCAGGTCGCGCCCGGCGCCCTGGTAGGCGATGGAGGAGTCCATGTACCGGTCGGTGATCACCACGGCGCCGCGGGCGAGGGCCGGCCGGATGACGTTCTCGACGTGCTCGGCCCGGTCGGCGGCGTAGATCAGCGCCTCGGCGCGGTGCGACAGGCCGGTGTTGCCGACGTCCAGGACGAGGCCGCGCAGCCGCTGGCCGACCGGGCTGCCGCCGGGCTCGCGGGTGAGCACGACCTCGTGCCCCTTGCCGCGGATCCACTCGGCGAGCGCCTGGGCCTGGGTGGACTTGCCGGCGCCGTCGCCGCCCTCCAGGGCGATGAAGAAGCCGGTGCCGGCGCCCTGGCGCGGGGCCGGGCCGACGGCGCCGCGCACCGCGTCGACCAGGTCCCGGCCGAAGGGCGCGGTGCCGCGCCGGTCGTCGGTCCGCAGCAGGACGACGGCGGCGAGCACGAGCGTGAGCAGCCCCGAGGTGGCGACGGCGAGAGCCGCGCCGCCGTGGATGAAGGTGAACGAGCCGGGCTCGACCGCGCCGTACTCGACATCCCCGTACGCCGCGGCGATCAGCGGGACGACGACCAGCGCGGCGCCGACCACGACCCGCAGCACCGCGTACAGGTGCTCGGTGACCTTCGGCAGCCGGGCTTCCTCGACCTCCTGGCCGAGCAGGGTGCGCCCGGCGGAGACGACGATCCCGGCGGTGAGGCCGGCCAGCACGGTGAGGGCCAGGACGAGGACGAAGTCCAGCACCAGCCCGGCCAGGATCAGCGCCACGCCCTCGGTGAGCAGCGCCAGCGCGAGCAGGCGGCGGCGGGAGAGCGCGGGCAGCGTGGCCCGGGTGAGCCGGGAGCCGAGGGCGGGCGCCGCGGTGGCGGCGAGCACCAGCAGGCCGTAGCCGATCGGCCCGGCGCGGTGCTCGGCGGCGGTGAGCAGCGCGAGCGCGGCGACGCCGGCCATCGAGGCGTACCCGGCGGCGACGGCGAAGGTGAAGTACGGGGCGCTGCCGGTGCGGCCCTTGCTCAGCGCGGGGCCGGGGGTCGCGTCGGTGGGGGCGCGCAGGCCCTGCAGCGGCGAGCGCGGGGCGACGGTCACCGGGCCGACGGGCAGCTGCTGGAGGTAGTCGCGGGCGGCCGAGGCGGCGAACAGGCCGGCCGCGCCGAGCGCGGCGAAGGTGACCTGGTGGGCGCGGAGCCAGTCCGAGCCGAGCGCCGCGCCGATGTTGTTCAGCAGGGTGAGGGCGACCAGGCCGGCGGCCGCGAGCGGCAGGGTGGCCCAGCCGGTGAAGCGGTCGATGCTCCGGACGGTGTCCAGGTGGGCGGCGGCGGGCCGCTGCTCGGCGGCGGGGGCGTACGGATCGGCGGGCGGCAGCAGGCCGGGGACGGCGGCGTCCTTGGCGATCCCCCGGACCCGCTCGGCGGCACCGGTGACGAACACGGTGGCGAGCAGGACGTAGGCGGCGCCGCCGGAGGGCTTCGGGCCGGAGCCCAGCCAGACGGTCCACCAGGGGGCGAGGCCGATCAACAGAGCGCACAGCGCGTCGGCGCCGAACAGCGTCCAGCGCCGGTCCAGCCGGCCGGCGACCAGCCGGTGCACCGGCCCGAGCAGCGCGACGCCGACCAGCCCGGTGGCCGCCAGCCGGACGGCGAGGACCGCCGTGACGGCGAAGGCGAGGCTGCGCGGCAGGTCGCCGAACTGGCCGCCGAGGGCGACGGCGACCACGGTGAGCGCGAGCAGCGCCAACAGGCCGAGCCGGTCGGCGGTGCCGCCGATCAGCTGGGTGGTCCACAGGCGCCGGTAGGGGCGCGTCCGCAGCAGCGCGCGAGCCCGGTCGACCGGGGTCCCGGCTGGCGCGACCTCGGGCAGCCCGGACGTGGCGTCGCGGGCGGCCGGGGCGGCGCTGGGGGTGGGCTGCTCCTCGCTCGTCATACGGTCAGCGTAGCGGGCTGGGGTTGACCGGAATGAGATGAACGGGGTTCCGGATCCCGCTCATCACCGGGTTGTGACGTTCCGCGCACACCGTCCGACCGGCCTCGGGCCCGCGTCCCCGGGGTGGGGTCGCGGGCCCGTGAGCGCCGGCGGGGCACTGGCGGAGACGCCGGCGAAGGCACTGGCGAAGGCGCCGGCAGCGGCACCGACGGAGCCCCTGCCGGAGGATCCGGAGGAGATCCGGAGGAGATCAGCCCTCGTCGGTGGCCGCGGCCTTCCCGACGGCGGTCTTCTTCGCCGCCGTCTTCTTCGCCGCGGTCGCCTTCGTCGCCGTCGCCTTCGTCGCGGTCTTCTTGGCGGCGGTCTTCTTCGCGGCCGCGGTCTTGGTGGCCGCGGTCTTGGTCGCCGTCGCCTTCTTGGCGGTCGCCTTCTTGGCCGGGGCCTTCTTCGCCGTCTTCTTCACCGGCCCGCGCGCCCGCTTCTCGGCGAGCAGCTCGTAGCCGCGCTCCGGCGTGATGGTCTCGACCTCGTCGTCCTTGCGGAGCGTGGCGTTGGTCTCGCCGTCGGTCACGTACGGTCCGAAGCGGCCGTCCTTGACCACGACGGGGCGCTCGCTGACCGGGTCGGTGCCCAGCTCCTTGAGCGGCGGGGCGGCGGCGGCCCGGCCGCGCTGCTTGGGCTGGGCGTAGATGGCCAGGGCCTCCTCCAGGGTGACCGTGAACATCTGCTCCTCGCTGGTGAGCGAGCGGGAGTCGGTGCCGCGCTTGAGGTACGGGCCGTAGCGGCCGTTCTGCGCGGTGATCTCCACACCCTCGGCGTCGGCGCCGACCACGCGCGGCAGCGAGAGCAGCCGCAGCGCGTCCTCCAGGGTGACGGCGTCCAGCGACATCGTCTTCAGCAGCGAGGCGGTGCGCGGCTTGACCGCGTTCTTGCCGGTCTTGGGCGTGCCCTCGGGCAGGATCTCGGTCACGTAGGGGCCGTAGCGGCCGTCCTTGGCGACCAGCATGTTGCCGCTGACCGGGTCCGGACCGAGCTCGAAGTCGCCGCTGGGCTTGGCCAGCAGTTCCTCGGCCAGCTCGACGGTGAGCTCGTCCGGCGGCAGGTCGTCGGGGATGTCGGCGCGCTGGCCGGGCTCGCCCTCGACCTCGGAGGCGCGCTCGACGTACGGGCCGTAGCGGCCGACCCGCAGGGTGATGCCGTCGCTGATCCGGAACGAGCTGATCTCCCGGGCGTCGATCGCGCCGAGGTCGGTGACCAGTTCCTTCAGACCGCCCAGGTGGTCGCCGTCGCCGTTGCCGGCCTCGGCGGCGCCGCCGGTCGCGTGGCCGTCGCCCTCGCCGAAGTAGAAGCGCTTCAGCCACGGCACGGACTTGGCCTCGCCGGCCGCGATCCGGTCGAGGTCGTCCTCCATCTTGGCGGTGAAGTCGTAGTCGACCAGCCGGCCGAAGTGCTTCTCCAGGAGGTTGACCACGGCGAAGGAGAGGAAGGACGGGACGAGCGCCGTCCCCTTCTTGAACACGTACCGGCGCTGGATGATCGTGTCGATGATCGACGCGTAGGTGGAGGGGCGACCGATCTCGCGGTCCTCCAGCTCCTTGACCAGCGAGGCCTCGGTGTAGCGGGCCGGCGGCTTGGTGGCGTGGCCCTCGGGGGTGAGCTGCTCGGCGGCCAGCGGGTCGCCCTCGACGACCTGCGGCAGCCGGCGCTCGCGGTCGTCCAGCTCGGCGTTCGGGTCGTCCGCGCCCTCGACGTAGGCCTTGAGGAAGCCGTGGAAGGTGATGATCTTGCCGGAGGCGGAGAACTCGACGTCACGGCCGTCCGCGGACGCGCCGCCGACCTTGACGGTCACCGACTGGCCGACCGCGTCCTTCATCTGGGAGGCGACGGTGCGCATCCAGATCAGCTCGTAGAGCCGGAAGTCGTCGCCGGTCAGGCCGGTCTCGGCGGGGGTGCGGAAGCGGTCGCCGGAGGGGCGGACGGCCTCGTGCGCCTCCTGCGCGTTCTTGACCTTGCTGGCGTAGGTGCGCGGGGCGTCCGGCAGGTAGTCGGCGCCGTACAGCTGGGTGACCTGCGCGCGGGCGGCGGAGATCGCGGTCTCCGACAGCGTGGTGGAGTCGGTACGCATATAGGTGATGAAGCCGTTCTCGTACAGCTTCTGGGCCACCTGCATGGTCCGCTTGGCGCCGAAGCCCAGCTTGCGGCTGGCCTCCTGCTGGAGCGTGGTGGTGCGGAACGGCGCGTACGGCGAGCGGCGGTAGGGCTTGGACTCGACGCTGCGGACGCTGAACGCGGTCTGCTCCAGGGCGGCGGCCAGCTGCCGGGCGGCCTGCTCGTCCAGGTGCAGGGTGTTGGCGCTGCCGGCCTTCAACCGGCCGTCCGAGCCGAAGTCGCGGCCGGTGGCGATCCGCTTGCCGTCCACCGAGGAGAGCCGGGCGCCGAGGGTCTCCGGGTTGGCCGCGTCGGCCGGGGTGCGGCCGGTGCCGAAGGTGCCGACCAGGTCCCAGTACGAGGCGGTGCGGAAGGCGATCCGCTCGCGCTCGCGCTCGACCACCAGCCGGGTCGCGACGGACTGCACCCGGCCCGCCGACAGCTTCGGCATGACCTTCTTCCACAGCACCGGCGAGACCTCGAAGCCGTAGAGGCGGTCGAGGATGCGGCGGGTCTCCTGGGCGTCGACCAGGCGCTGGTTGAGCTCGCGCGGGTTGGCCACCGCCTCCTGGATCGCCGTCTTGGTGATCTCGTGGAAGACCATCCGGTGCACCGGCACCTTGGGCTTGAGCACCTGCTGGAGGTGCCACGCGATGGCCTCGCCCTCGCGGTCCTCATCGGTGGCGAGGAAGAGCTCGTCGGACTCCGCGAGCAGCGACTTCAACTTGCTGACCTGGGACTTCTTGTCCGCGTTGACCACGTAGATGGGGGCGAAGTCGTGGTCGACGTCCACCCCGAGGCGGCGCACCTCGCCGGTGTACTTGTCCGGCACCTCCGCCGCGGTGCTGGGGAGGTCGCGGATGTGCCCGACGCTCGCCTCGACGATGTAGCCGGGGCCCAGGTAGCCCTTGATCGTCTTCGCCTTGGCCGGCGACTCGACAATGACGAGTCGCTGTCCGTGCGCGGTCTCGCTGCTCGGGGACACCTTCGCTCTTCTCTCCCGGTCCTTATGTGGGCTGGTCGGCGCCGGCAGCACGGGCTGCGCTCCGCCCGACCCCTCCACCATCCCGGGGCTGCCGCTGTACGACGACCCCACCAGCGGAGTGTGACCGTACCCCGGCCACCCTTGTCAAACGGAAGGATCCCGCGTTTTCACTTTGCCGGGCTCGCCGACGCCACTCGAACGGTAACCCGATGACGGAGGTTCGCGCCCCGTGGAGGGGGGCTTCGGCGGGTTCCGGAGGATGGAATGACGGATTTCAAAATCTGTCAACGGAATATCGACGACCCTGCGGAGAGCCGCAGCGAGGCCTCCGCAGAGCGCCGGCCACCGGTTCCCGGCGAGCCCGACCGGGGCCGGGCGCACGCCCCGGATTCAGCCGTTGACCGCCGCGAGCAGCCCGGCACCCGCCGCCAG
Organism: Kitasatospora sp. NPDC094016; assembly: GCF_040304045.1. NCBI lineage: Bacteria > Bacillati > Actinomycetota > Actinomycetes > Kitasatosporales > Streptomycetaceae > Kitasatospora > Kitasatospora sp. NPDC094016. The sequence goes on along the minus strand of NZ_JBEOUK010000026.1, from coordinate 53,831 downwards.
ACAACCCATGCCGAGCACGCTCCACAGCAGGTCGGCGACGGCGGCCCGGCGGACCTCCCCGGCCGCCAGCACCACCCGGCTCGGGCGACGCGGGTCGTAGCAGATCCGCACCGGGGCGCCCGGAGTGAAGCGGTCCGGACGGCGCAGCGGGGTGTGTCCGCGCGGACGGGTGAGCACCAGTTCGGCGATCCGGCCCGCCCCGGCCCCCTCGACCGGGGGCAGGACGGAGAAGGAGAGCAGCGGGGCGCTGTCGAGCTGGCCGTGCGCCTCGTCCTCGGCCACGACCGTGGCCACCGCCGACGCCCCCGAGCGGCGGACCCGGTGGCGCAGGCGCACCTCGGCGGCGCACCAGAGCAGCAGCACGCCACCGAAGAGGGCGAGCACCAGCCCGCCCACCGTCGCCGTCGTCGTGTCCACCCCTGGCCCCCGGCTCCCCAGCTCTGTCCACAGCCTGTGGACAGAGCCTCACAGCAGGGGGCCAACGCGCGGCGGCCGACCGGAGACCGCCGGACGAACCGGGGAGTACGGGAAGGTGAACCGGCGCCGACCGCCCCCGCCGGGGGTGCCGCGCCGGGCATCGCGCCGGGGCGCCGCGCCCGGGCGCATGACCCCGAGGCGCCGCGCCAGGTGCGCCGCGCCAGGTTGCCGGGTCAGGTTGCCGGGTCAGCCCGCCGGGCGGATGAACCCCTGCTCGGTCAGCAGCCGCAGCGACTCGGGCACCCGGTCCCGCAGGACCACCCGGTCCTCGCCGAGCAACTGCGCGATGGCGTCCACGATCTCGCCCGCCGACAGCGAACCATCACAGACCCCGACGAAACCGGCACCCACCGTGTCCACCTTGGTGGCCCGCCGCATGCCCCGGTTGTGACGCAGGATCACGTGCTCCGGGTCCTCCGCGCCCGGCTCGCCGACCTGCTCCTGAACCACCTCGTCGGCCAGCACGTAACGGGTCGCGAGCAGGCCCGCGTCGTCGTGCGAACGCAGGAAGTCCTGCCGGTCGAACCACTCCTCGATGTGCGGGCCCAGCGGCTGCTCCACCGGGTGCGGCCACTCCTCCACCCGGACGGTCGGGCGCTCCGCGCCGCTCGCCCGCAGGGTGATCCAGCCCATGCCGACGCCCTCGACCCGGCCCGCCTCGAAGGCGTCCAGCCACTCGCCGTACCGGGCCTGGTAGTCGCCGCCCGGACCGCGGTGATCGCCGCCGTCCCGCAGCCACAACTCGGCGTACTGGGCGACGTCCTGGACCTCCCGCTGGACGATCCAGGCGTCCAGCCCGGTACCCGCCACCCAGCCGGCCAGGCGCTCGTGCCAGTCCTCGCCCTTGACGTGCTGCCAGTTGGCGAGCAACTGACAGTAGCCGCCCGGCTCCAGGTGGTCGGCGGCCGAGCGGACCAGGCTGCGGCACAGGTCGTCGCCGGCCATGCCGCCGTCGCGGTAGGTGAACCGGCCGGCCGGCGAGATCACGAACGGCGGGTTGGAGACGATCAGGTCGAACCGGCGCTCCCCGACCGGCTCGAAGAGGCTGCCGGTGAGCGCCTCCCGCCGCTCGAAACCGGACAGCGCCAGGGTCAGCTCGGAGAAGCGCAGCGCGCGCGGGTTCAGGTCGGTGGCCGTCACCTGCCCGGCGTGCCGGGCCGCGTGCAGCGCCTGCACGCCGGAACCCGAACCGAGGTCCAGCGCGGACCGGACCGGACGGCGCACGGTGATGTTGGCCAGCGTCGTCGACGCGCCGCCGACCCCGAGCACCAGGTCCTTGCGGGCCACCCCGTGCGCGGTCTCGCCGGATCCGATGCCGCCCGCGCCACCCACCGCGCAGCCCAGGTCGGACACCACCCAGGCGTCCGAACTGTCCATCCCGGCCACTTCGTTGGCGTACGGCCGGACGTCCACCGTCGCCCGCACCAGTTCACCGTCGGAGCGCAGCCAGCCGTCGGCCAGGCAGTCCTCGACCGGCAGCGCGGCCGCGGCCGCCCGGTACGGCACCGGCTGCTGGAGCAGGAACAGCCGGACCAGCGTCTCCAGCGGGCTGCCGCCCCTGGTCGCCCGCAGCGCCGGCACGGCCTCGCTACGGGCCAACGCCGCATAGCCGGTGGGCCCGAGCAGGTCGAGGCAGCCATCGGCGGTGAACGAGGCGGCGAGCAGCGCCTCACGCAACTTGGCGAGGCGGGTCTGGTCGAGAACGGGGCTACTGATCACCCCGCCATTGTCCCCCGCCCCGGACCGGGCGGCCGCCGGGTCCGGGGCGGATCGAGGGCGGATCGAGGTCGGATCGGGGGCCGGGCCGGGCACCCTCCGGACCGGCGCCGGAGCGGCCGGCCCGCCGGGCCCCGGGCTCAGCTCGCGCTGGGCACGGGGGTGGTCGGGGTGGTCGGCGGGGCGGCGGGCGGGCTCGCCGGGGTGGTGTCGGTGCCTGCGGAGGGGGCGGTCGACGGGCTCGCGCCGTCCGTCGCGCCCGGCGTGGGCGTTCCGCCGGGCGCCCCGGCGCTCGGGGTGGCGGACGCGCCGCCCGGGGCCGCGGCGGCGGGCTTGCAGCCGTCCTGCTTGGCCATGGCCGCGCCGAGGTCGCCGCGCTGCAGCTTGCCCTGCGCCTGCGTGGACAGCGAGGCCAGCTGCTGGATCTGGTCCGAGATGCTGCGCAGCCCGTCCGCGAACTTCGACTGGTCGGTGTTGGTCACGGCATCCAGCTTCTTCTGGATGTCCTGATAGCCGTCGGCCGCCTTGGTCAACTCGTCGACGGCGTCCTTCTGCAGGTTCGCGCCGTCCTTCACCTTGGGCACCCCGGCCGCGGTGATGGCCGCCGCGATGTCCTGGTTGGTCTTGGCCAGGCGCCCGATGTCCGTCGAGAGCCGCTTCTGCAGCTCGGTCGGGGTCTCGCCGGTCTTCACCTGGGCGGTGTCGGCGAGCGCGGCCTGCGCCTGGACGATCGGGTCCTTGGCCGAGCCGCAGACGTTCGACGCCCAGGACTCCAGCTGCTTGCCGTTGTCGTCGCCGCCGCAGCCGACGGCGCCGAACGCGAGCAGCGCGCCGAGGACGGGTACGGCCAGCAGTCGCTTGTTCACCGGGAGGAGCCTTTCGGTTTCGGTCGTCTTCGGTCGTCGAACCTACACGGCCGATGTCCGCCGCCCGGCGCCCGGTTCCCGGGCCCCGGGTCGCCCCACCGGGGTGCCCGGCCCCGCTCAGGCGCGCAGCACGCCGACCGGCGTGCCGAAGTAGACCTCTTCGCCCAGATGCTCACCTTGACCAGCTGGTCCTGCCCGCCCTGCCCGCCCTGTCGCCCGGCCGCAGAACGCGGATCCGCATGGGCTTCCTCTTCGCGACGGGTCCGATCACCGATCGGACCCGGTCGCACCGGAAGCAGCGGACCGCCAGGTTCAACAGCGTGTGTCAACGCGTCCCGAGGACTGGCCCAAGGACTGAGCCGGCGCCTGGACCACCTGGGGCCGCACGAGGCACGCCGGAGGTCGGGCCCTCAAACCACCACGGACTCGACCGAGACCGGCCAGCTCATCCGGATCAGGCCGCCGTCCGTACCGTTGGTGACCTCCAGGTCCTCGACCAGGCCGGTGATCACCGCGAGGCCGAGGGTGTCCTCGTCCGGGTCCGCCTCCTCGGCGGCGCCGGGGGCCGGGACGGCGGCGGGGCCGGCCTCGTCCTCGACCTCGATGAGGAAACGCTTCTCCTGGTCGGTCAACGCGACCCGAACCGTGCCGCCGATGCCGCCGCGCTGGTGCAGGCCGACCGCACGGGAGCAGGCCTCACCGACCGCGAGCCGTACCTCGTCGAGCACCGACTCGTCGACCCCGGCCCGTCTCGCGACGGCCGCGGCGACCAGCCGGGCCGTTCGCACGTGCTCCGGAAGCGCGCTGAATCGAAGTTCGACGGTTGCCATCTCTCCCCTTCGGGGTGCTCCGACCGGGGCCGACGATGCGGCCCCTGCGGGCCGGCGGAACCGGCCCCTGGGCGGCCGGGAAGCACCGGGGCCAGCAGGCCCCGGCACCCCGGACGCGTGGGACGAACGGGCCGGCCACCACGGGCACGGGCCGGCCCGGCCGCGTCAGTCGGTCGCGTTGACCGCGTCGTCCACCGAGGTGTGGATCGGGAAGACCTTGGTCAGGCCGGTGATGCGGAAAATCTTCAGGATGCGCTCCTGGTTGCAGACCAGGCGCAGCGAGCCCTCGTGGGCACGCACCCGCTTCAGACCGCCCACCAGCACACCGAGGCCGGTCGAGTCGAGGAAGTCAACGCCTTCCATGTCGACGACGAGGTGGTACTTGCCGTCGTTGACGAGCTCGACCAGCTGCTCCCGCAGCTTCGGGGCGGTGTACACATCGATCTCGCCGCCAACCTCGACGACCGTACGATCGCCGACTGAACGGGTCGACAGGGACAGGTCCACGGAACCTCCAGCACCTTGCCTTGCTACGTCATGTGCGATCCTCGGCCGGCCGGCCGCCACCGCATGGTCGCGAGCCCGGGCGCACCCAGCCACACGTGGCAAGCCTCGGCGCTGCGACCCACGGCCATCCGGCCGTCACGGCCACATTCAACCACCTGCGACCATGCCCGCACGATGGCTTACGACGATTCTGCGTCACGCCGGTGACACACTGGGTCCTCATGCCGCCCCGACACAGCCTGCCCGAGGCACTGCTCACGACCCTGTCCACCAGCCGGGGGCGGTCCGATCGGCTCACCCATACGGAGCACCTTCCCGCCCGACCTGCGCGTTATGCGCCGTGGCCCGAGTCGATCCGGTCCGAGATCGTGGCCGCCGCGCTCGCCGTCGGTGTGGAGCAGCCCTGGGCGCACCAGGCAGAAGCGATGAAACTGGCCAAAAGCGGTCAGACTGTGGTGATCGCCACAGGCACCGCCTCGGGCAAGTCGCTCGGCTACCTGGCCCCGGTCCTCAGCGACCTGCTGGACGGCACCGAGGCCCGCAACGGCCGCGGCGCCACCGCGCTCTACCTCGCCCCGACCAAGGCGCTCGCCGCCGACCAGCGCCGCCGGGCCGCCGAACTCGCCCCACCCCGGGTCAGACCCGCCCTCTACGACGGCGACACCCCGCCCGAGGAACGCGAGTGGGTCCGCCAGTACGCCTCGTACGTGCTCACCAACCCGGACATGCTGCACCGCGGCATCCTGCCCGCCCACGCCCGCTGGGCCTCCTTCCTCAAGGTGCTGCGCTACGTGGTCGTCGACGAGTGCCACAGCTACCGGGGCGTGTTCGGCTCGCACGTCGCCCAGGTGCTCCGGCGGCTGCGCCGCGTCTGCGCCCGATACGGGTCGTCACCCACCTTCCTGCTCGCCTCCGCCACCACCGCCGACCCGGCCGCCACCGCCGAGCGCCTGACCGGCCTGCCCGCCCGGGCGGTCACCGAGGACGCCTCGCCGCGCGGACCGATGGTCTTCGGCCTCTGGGAGCCGCCGCTGACCGAGAACGTCGGCGAACACGGCGCGCCCGTCCGCCGCACGGCCACCGCCGAGGCCGCGCACCTGCTGACCGACCTGGTCGAGCGCCAGACCCGCACCGTCGTCTTCGTCCGCTCCCGCCGGGCCGCCGAACTCGTCGCCCTCCAGACCCAGGACCAGCTCGGCCGACCGCTCGCCGACCGGGTGGCCGCCTACCGCGGCGGCTACCTCGCCGACGAACGCCGGGCCCTGGAACGCGCGCTGCACACCGGCCGACTGCTCGGACTCGCCTCCACCTCCGCTCTCGAACTCGGCGTCGACGTCTCCGGCCTCGACGCCGTCCTGATGGCCGGCTACCCCGGCACCCGGGCCTCGCTCTGGCAGCAGGCCGGGCGGGCGGGCCGCGAGGCCCAGGGCGCGCTGGCCGTCCTGATCGCCCGGGACGACCCGCTCGACACCTACCTGGTGCACCACCCGGAGGCGCTGTTCGCGGCGCCCGTCGAAGCCACCGTGCTCGACCCGGACAACCCCCACGTGCTCGCGCCGCACCTGTGCGCGGCAGCCGCCGAACTCCCGCTCACCGACGCCGACCTGGAGCTGTTCGGCCCCTCCACCGCACCGCTGCTGCCCGTCCTGGAACGGCGCGGCCTGCTGCGCCGGCGCAGCGACGGCTCCTGGTACTGGACCCGCCGCGAACGCGCGGCCGACGCCGTCGACCTGCGCGGCAGCGGCGGCAGCCCGGTGCAGATCGTCGAGGCCGACACCGGCCGCCTGCTCGGCACGGTGGACGCCGCGGCCGCCCACACCACCGTCCACACCGGGGCCGTCCACCTGCACCAGGGCCGCACCTTCCTGGTCCGGGAACTCGACCTGGAGAACTCGGTCGCCCTGGTCGATCCGGCCGACCCGCCGTACACCACGGCCGCCCGCGACATCACCTCCATCTCCGTGCTCGACACCGACACCACCGTCGCCTGGGGCGAGGGCCGGCTCAGCTTCGGTTCGGTGGAGGTGGTCAACCAGGTGGTCGGCTACCTCCGGAAGCGGATCTCCACCGGGGAGATCATGGGCGAGAGCAAGCTCGACCTGCCGCCCCGCACGCTGCGCACCCGCGCGGTCTGGTGGTCCGTCACCGAGGACCAGCTACTGGACGCGGACCTTCCGCTCGACCAGCTGCCCGGCGCCGCCCACGCCGCCGAACACGCCTCGATCGGCCTGCTGCCACTGTTCGCCACCTGCGACCGCTGGGACATCGGCGGCGTCTCCGTCCCGCTGCACCCCGACACCGAACTGCCCACCGTGTTCGTCTACGACGGCCACCCGGGCGGGGCCGGCTTCGCCGAACGCGGCTTCCAACGGGCCGTCGAGTGGCTGACGGCCACGCGCGAGGCGATCGCCTCCTGCGAGTGCGAGCGCGGCTGTCCGTCCTGCGTCCAGTCACCCAAGTGCGGCAACGGGAACGAGCCGCTGGACAAGGCCGCGGCCGTCCAACTGCTGGACGTCCTGCTGGCCGGCGCCCCCAGGACGGCAGGCTCCGGGACGGCAGGCTCCGGGACGGCGGACCCCTCAGCGAGCTCCGAAGCGAACCACGGGTCGGACCCCGGGAAGGACTCCGAGAAGGACTCCGGGACGAAGCCCGAGCCGAGCGCGGACGGTGGGCCGTCGACCGGCTCATGAGCCCGCCGCCGACCCGCCGGTCGACCCGCCGAGGCCGTCCTCGGCGGCGGTGACCGCGGCCCGCACCGGCCCGGCCCGCGCCCTCGCCCGTGCCGGGCCGACCGGCAGACGCGCCGGCAGCCCACCGACCGTCACCTCGGCCACCACCTCGACGGCGTCCCCCGTCCGGTCCACCGTGCAGGACACCAGACCGGCGCCCTGCGCGGAGGCGATCCCCTCGGCCTGCCCGCACCCGCCGTCCGGGTCCAGCAGCAGCCGGTCCGCGGCCGCGAGCGCCGCCAAGTCGGCGGCGGACTCGGCCCGGTGCCGCGCGGCGACCACCGCTCCGACCGCGATCGTCCCGGCGAAGACCGCCGTGCCGAGCATCGCCAGGGCGAGCAGCCAGACCGTCGCCGAACCGGCGTCCGGCCCGCGCCCACCGACGGCGGCCGCCCGGGCGGTACGCGTCCTCGCCCACCGCCGCGCCCCCGACCGCACCCCGGTCAGGTCGGCCATGAACCACCACCTCCCGCGATTCCCGCACCTCCCGTGACCCCCACGAGGGTGTCCTCCCGCGCCGCCACCGCGGTCGCGCCCAGCCGCACCGCGAGCAACCCGCCGAGCCTGCCCGGCGCCCCGCACAGCGCGTCCACCTCCACCCGCACCACCTCCGCCGCCATCGCCACCCGCACCTGAGCCCCCGGCGGCGCGGCCGCGCGGGCGAGTTCGGCGGCGTCCGCCTCCCCGCGTGCGGCCGCCCTGGCCCCGACCCGGGCCGCGTCCACACAGCGGATCTGCGCGGCCGCCGCCAACACGCCCCAGATCAGCATCGCCGCGAGCAGGACGAGCGCCGGCAGGGCCACCGCGGTCTCCGCCGTGACGAAGCCCGCATCACCGCGCCGGCCCGGCCGCAGCGACCACGCCCGCCCGCCACCACGTGCCGGCGCCAGGCCAGGGCGGACCTTCGGCCTCCCGCCATCCACCCGAAGGCGGCGCGCGGCGGCGTCGGAGGGACACGATGCGGTGGGGGCGCCTCCCGACCGAAGGCCAGGGGCCACCAGGCGGCCGATGGCAACGCGACCAGACGCGTTCCCCAAGGCCGCCGCGCAGGCGAGAGTTCGCGGACGGTCGCTAGGTCGCATGAAGCGCCCGTTCCAGCGAATCGGTCAGCGCCCCCATGATGGTCGCGCTGGTCACCACCTTGTACAGCCCGGCCGCGAGGGCACACGCGGCCAGGGTGCCGACGGCGTATTCCGCCGTGGTCATCCCGGCGTCCGACCGGCCCCGGCTCCGGGCCATCCCGCGCATCCGGCGGGCGGCCCAGCGGCTCCTGCGCCGCCACACCCCGGGCGCGTGCCGGAGCGCGAGCCCGCTGCCGGGCCTCGTCGCGATCACTGCGGTCATGAATCTCTCCTGTCTCCGAAATACGAAATACCGAATACCGATGCCCCGCCGTACCGATGCCCCCGATGCCCCCGACGCCGCCTACGCGGCTGCCGCCAACGCCGCCGCCCTCGGCTTCGCCGCCGATCCGCTTGGCGCGGCCCCTCGTTCACCCGCCCTGGGCAAAGCGGGTGGTGAGGCCGATGACGACCGGCACCACGCCGATCAGGACGAAGGCCGGGAGGAAGCAGAGCCCGAGCGGAGCGGTGGCGAGCACCCCCGCCCGGCGGACCCGGGCGTGGGCCGCCCGGGCTGCCGCCGTCCGCCGCCCCTGCGCGAGCCCGATCAAGGGCTCGGCCGCCGGAGCCCCGCCGAGGCTCGTCCGGACCAGGCAGCGCGCCAGCGGGGCCAGCGACGGGTGCTGCTCGCCCAGACGGCTCCAGCACAGTTCCGGCGGCGCGCCCAGGGCCAGTTCGGCACCGATCGCGACCAGCCGGGGCCCCATCGGTGCCCCCACGCTCCGACCGACCGCCGACACCGCCGCCGAGGGTGAGGCCGCCGAACCGAGGCAGGCCGCCAACAGCTCCGCACTCAGCGGGAGTTGCCTGGTCAGCAGCTCCTCCTCCAGGACCGCCCGCCGCTCCGTCGGGGACCGCACCCGGGCCGACCACCGGTGCACGCCCGCCGCCAGCACCGCCCCGACGACCACCCCGACGGCGCCGCCCAGCAGCACCGCCGCGCCGACCCCGGCGCCCGCCGCCAGGACCACGGGCCGCCGACGCCCGCCGCCTCCACCACTACCGCCCGGAGCCGACGCCCCCGCCCCCTCCCCCGGCGCCACTCGCACCAACACTCGGCCGAGCACCCGCCGTTGTCGCGCCCACCCGCGCACCAGCACCGCGCCGGCCACCACCACCGGCCCCCCGGCGATCACCCACCCGAGTCCCCGGATCACCCCGACACCACCTGCGCCCGCGTCCGGACCCGCGCCCGTACCCGTGAGAGCCCGCAGCTCCCGCCGCCACCAGCACCCCGCGCCCCGGCAGCCCGCCGGGGTGCCTCCAGGGCGCCCTGAGGGCCCTCAGCGCCCTGAGCCGCCGCCCGGACGATGCGCGCCGTCCAGAGCACACCCAGGCCCTCCAGTGCCGCGCCCGCACCGAAGCACCCCAGCCCGGCCGGCGTGTGCAGCAGGACGCCCACCGGCCGGGCCCCGAGCGCCGACCCCAGCAGCAGCCCGGCGGCCGGCAGAGCCGCCAGGACGGCGATCGTGGTCCGCGGCCCCGCCAGTTCCCCGGCGATCTCCTCCGCCAGTGCCCGCTCACCGCGCAGCGCCTCCGCCACCCGGTCCAGCGCGACGGCCAGCCCCGACCCGCCGTCGGACGCTACCCGCCAACAGGCCGCGATCGCCGATGCCCCGCTCCCGCCCGGCAGTTCGGCGAGCAGGTGCAGCGCGGCGGGCACGTCCCCGCCGTACCGGCCCGCCGCGAGCCGCGCCACCGGCTCCTCGCCGAGCCGGCGCACCCCGTCCGGGTCGGCCGCGAGGCGGGCCGTGACCAGGTGCAACGCCTGCTCCGGCGTCGCCCCGCTGCGCAACTCCCCTGCCAGCCCCGCGCAGAGCTCCACCACGGCGGCCGCCCGCCGCCCGGCCTCCACCGTCACGCGCCGCCGCAGCCGCCACCGCCGCAGCGGCAGTACGGCCAGCCCGGCGGCGAGCACCGGCAGCGGCGAGGAGGTCGCCTGCCCGGCGGCCAACCCCACGGGCAGGAGCAGCAGTTCGGGCGCCCGCCAGTCGAACGGTCGGGGCCGGGCGCGCCCCGCAGTCACCGCCGGCGGGCCCGGCACCGGAACGGGCGGGGGCCCACTGCCGGCCAGCACCAGCCTGAACCGGCGCCCGCCCGGCAGCTGCTCCTGCACCGCACGCCACGCGGCGACGGCCACCAGGCACAACACCAATGCCCAGCAGAAAGAACTCTGAACGCCCATCACGTCAGGACCCTCCCGGTCGTCGGTCTTTCCTGTTCCACACCCCGAGCAGCGTCAGGGCGCCCGCCGCGCACCCGCCCAGCAGCAGGACGAACGCGAGTTCCGCCACCCGCACAGCCGCACCCGCACCCGCCAACCCGGTCACCGCCGCCGTCACGTCGGCCCCGCCCCGAGCGACACACCACGCACCGCCAGCAGCCCGACCAGCCGCTCCCAGCCCGCCCCGGGGAGCAGACCGCCCGAAACCGGGAACTCCACCGCCGGGGTGGTGACGGCCAGCCCGTCACGGCCGGCGGCCAGCGTGTGGATCTCCGCCACCCGGCGGCGCCCAGAGCCCGGCTCCCTGACCACGTGCACCACCAGATCGAGCGCGGCCCGGAGTTGGCTGTGCAGCGCGGGCCGGTCGAGCCCGGCGAGCGAGCCCAGCGCCTCCAGCCGGACCGGCACGTCCGCCGCCGTGTTGGCGTGCACCGTGCCGCAGCCGCCTTCGTGCCCGGTGTTCAACGCGGCCAGCAGGTCCGACACCTCGGCCCCGCGGACCTCTCCGATCACCAGCCGGTCCGGACGCATCCGCAGCGCCTGCCGGACGAGGTCCCGCAGCGTGAGCTCACCCAGCCCCTCCTGGTTGGGCGGTCTGCTCTGCAACCGGACTACGTGCGGATGGGCCGGCCGCAGTTCGGCGGAGTCCTCCGCGATCACGATCCGCTCCTGAGGCCCGACCAGGCCGAGCAGGGCCGCGAGCAGCGTGGTCTTGCCCGTGCCCGTCCCGCCGGACACCAGCAGCGACAGCCTGGCCCGCAGGATGCCGGCCAGCAGGCCGGCGCCCTCCGGCGGCAGTGCCCCGCCCGCCACCAGTTCGTCGAGCGTGAACGGCTGGGGCCGGCAGACCCGCAGCGAGATGTGCGTGCAGCCGGCCGCGATCGGCGGCAGCACGGCGTGCAGGCGGGTGCCGTCCGGCAGCCGGGCGTCCACCCAGGGCCGCGCGTCGTCCAGCCGCCGCCCGGCCGCGGTGGCCAACCGGTGGGCCAGCCGCCGTACCGCCTCGGCGTCGGCGAACCGGATTCCGGTGGCCCGGTGCAGACCGCCGCCACGGTCGATCCACACCTCGTCCGGACCGTTCACCAGGACGTCCGTGACATCGGGCGCCGCCAGCAGCCGCTCCAGCGGGCCCGCACCCACCAGTTCGGCGCGCAACGAGCGCACGGTGTCCAGGACTTCGTCCCCGCCGAGCGGCGGCCGGGTGGCCCGCAGCACGGCCGCGACCGACCCCGCCGTCGGGGCGGCACCCGACTCGGCCAGCCGCAGCCGGACCGCGTCCACCAGCTCCGCCGTCCGCTCCTCCCGGGCGGTGCGCCCGTACGGGCAGGGGTGGCGCGGTACTTCGGGTGGCCCGCCGGGCGGCGGCACGCTCCTGAGCGGCCGGTGCTCCCACGCACCGTCGCCCCGACTCTTCGGACCGCCCCCCGCCCGCACGGTGGGGCCTGTTCTGCGCAGACGGACCATCAGTACACACCTCCTCCGACCACCGGCACCGGCGGCAACACCTCGTCCAGGAAGGTCTCGCAGAAGCGCGCGAGCGGGCCGCCGTCCCGGATGCCGGGCGGGACGCCCTTCTCGACGTCCTCCGCCAGGCCGGGTTCCGGCTTCAACTCCCCCGCGAGCTCCAGCCGCAGCCCGCGGGCGATCCGGTGGGCCGGGAGTCCGGAGGTGCGCGGCGACCGCACCACCGCCCGGACGTCCCCGAGCCGCATCCGGGCGGCCGCCGCGACCCGGTCGGCGGCGGCCACCGCGCGCAGTTCGGCCGGCACCACCAGGAGCGCCAGGTCGGACTGCTCCAGCGCCTGCCCGGCGGCCGCGTCGAGATGGCGCGGCACGTCGACGACGACCAGCCCGCCGCGCCGCCGGGAGGCGGCCAGCACGCTGCGCATGGCCTCCGGCGGCACGGTCAGGGTGTCGCCGCGGTCCCAGGACAGGCAGGAGAGCGCGGAGAGCCGTTTGAGCACCGGTAGCGCCCTGGCCAGTTCGACCCCGCTGACCCGCCCGCGCGAGCCGGCCAGATCGGGCCAGCGCAGCCCGCGGGCCGCCTCGCCGCCGAGCAGGATGTCGAGGCCGCCGCCCAGCGGATCTCCGTCGATGAGCATCGTCCGCCGCCCAGCCCGCGCGGCCGTGACCGCGAGCGCGCAGGCCAGGGTCGAGGCCCCGGCCCCGCCCCGGCCGCCGAGCACGGCGACGGTGAGCGCCGGGGAACCGGCACCCTCGGCCGCGTCGGCGATCCGGTCGAGCAGCCAGGCCTCGGCGTCGGGGAGGAACAGCACGTGCTCGGCGCCGAGTTGGACGGCTCTGACCCACACCCCGGCGTCGTCGAGGTCCAGCCCGAGCAGCAGCACCCCGCCGCGCCGGCCGAGCCCGGAGCACCGGGTGGCCTGGTCGTCCCCGATGAGCACCAGTGAGGCGCCCTCCCAGAGCTCGCGCGGCGGTGGTGCGCCCCGGATCAGCCTCGGTTCGGTGCCGGCGGCCGCGCAGAGCCGCAGCAGGTGCTCGGCCAGGCCCTCGTCCTCGGTGACGACGAGCGGGCCGCTGGCCCCGGGCCCTTCTGTGGTGCTGTGGTCGGCGATCGGCGTCGACATGGTGGGCTCCCCTCTGCGCCGACGGCCGCCAGGGGCGGTCCGGGGCGCACGTCGGACGGTTCCGGCGGACGGCCGCCCGGCAGACCTCGTGGGAGAGAGGGAGATGAGATCCGCCCGGCGACCGCCGCCGACCATCACGGTGGGGGGAGATCGGGATTCCGTCATCCACGATGCGAATCCCTGTGGATAACTCGTGGGCTGTGGAGGAAAACGTTCACCCGGGCGAGGGATTAATCGTCAAGGAATTGACGATCGGGGATCACGGATGTGAACCGGAAGCCCGTCGCACCTTCGTCGGCCACTCGGCGGACCGTCCCGGCCGCCGCTCGGGCACCCCGCCGCAGCAGCCCGCCCCACCGATCGGAACCAGCCGAACAGCCATGGACAGCCATGAGCAAACAGCGACGCAGAGTGACGAAAGGTGGTCAGTGGACCAGGGTGTCTACACCCCCTGTACACCGTCGACGGGGCGGCCGCGGCGCTCGCCGCGAGGGGCCTTCAGGGCCTAAAAATGGCCCCGGACGTGCGACGACCCCCGCCGGGGGGGAGAGCGGGGGTCGTCTATCCACAGCCCGACTCGGGGGGGAGGAGCCGGACCGGGTTAGCACGGTCGCGAACGATCCGTGACTTCCATGGTGTACCCGAGCGGCCAGAAACACAAACCCGCACGCCCACGGGTACACCGAATGGCGGCCTGTTTTGCGGCTCCCTCTATCCTCGGTTCCCGTGGACACCACCGAGAACGCCGACGACCACGCCGACGAGTCCCCGGGCGAGGCCACCGGGCCCGCGCAGACCCGCTCACCCGTTCGCCCCAGGCCGGGCGGGCCGCGCACGGCGGCCTTCTTCGACCTGGACAAGACCATCATCGCCAAGTCGAGCGCGCTGGCCTTCAGCCGCCCCTTCTACCAGGGCGGTCTGATCAACCGTCGGGCCGTACTGCGGAGCGCGTACGCCCAGTTCGTCTTCCTGGTCGGTGGCGCGGACCACGACCAGATGGAGAAGATGCGCGAGTACCTCTCCTCGCTCACCCGGGGCTGGAACGTCCAGCAGGTCCGCGAGATCGTCGCGGAGACGCTGCACAACCTGATCGACCCGATCATCTACGACGAGGCCGCCTCACTGATCGAGCAGCACCACGCGGCCGGTCGGGACGTGGTGATCGTCAGCAGTTCGGGCTCCGAGGTGGTCGAGCCGATCGGCGCGCTGCTCGGCGCGGACCACGTGATCGCCACCCGGCTCAAGGTCGAGGACGGCTGCTACACCGGCGAGATCGAGTACTACGCCTACGCCGAGAACAAGGCCGCCGCCATCCGGGAGTTGGCCGAGTCCGAGGGCTACGACCTGACCGCGTCCTACGCCTACAGCGACTCCTCCACCGACCTGCCGCTGCTGGAGGCCGTCGGCCACCCGTCGGCGGTCAATCCCGACCGCGCGCTGCGGAAGGAGGCGCAGGCCCGGGAGTGGCCGGTGCTGGTCTTCGACCGGCCGGTGGAACTGCGGCGGCGGCTCCCGGAGTTCTCCGCGCCGAGCGGCTCGGTGCTGACGGCCGTGGCGATCGGGACGGCGGCCGTGACCGCCGGGGTGATCTGGTACCTGGCCCACCGGCGCCGCCCGGAGGCCTGAGCCACCCGCCGCGGGCCCCCGCCACGCGGGCGCCTGCGGGCTCCGCAACGCAGGCAAATCAGACAATCAGCACAGAGTTCTCTTTTCGGGTTCCCCTTTCGCCCGAAACGCGATACAAATGAAGCACGGCCCGCGAGACCCGGTCAGGACCTGAAGAGGTCAAACCGACAACGCAGTTAAGGCCCCACGGACCGCGTGTACAGATAACCGAGCACCCACATGCAGCCGACCCGCTGTCGGGCCGCTGGACCAGACGAACGGGCAGGATCCCCGTCTGATCAGCACTTCCGGTGCATGCATGGTCACCCGGTATCTGCACCAGCGGCGGCACCAGGCAGGATCGGGTGCCGCCGCATCTTCGTGCCGGAAGCGCCGGGAAGTGCCAGAAGCGCCCGCGCCCCCGCCGCGCCCGCGACCCGACCAATCGCGCTCAGACCATCCCGCGCTGCATCGCCTCGCAGACCGCCGTGCTCTCCCGCACCCCGAGCCGCAGCGCCCGCCCGCAGTGCGCGATCCAGGCCGCCATCCCCTCGGCCGTGCCCGCCAGGTAGCCGGCCAGGGCCCGCCGGTAGGCGTCGGTGCCGAGTTCCGCCAGCCCGACCTCGGCCGGGCAGATCGACTTCGGGTCGAGCCCCTCGGCGAGCAGCACGATCCGCTGGGCAGCCCGCGCGATCACGCCGTTGTGCGCCCCGAACGGCCGCAGCGCGAGCAGTTCGCCGTGCACCACGGAGGCGACCACCAGGGCCGGCGTCCCCACGCCCTGGCCCTCGGCGCGTGCCACCAGCAGCCGGGAGAGCTGGTCGAGCCGGGCCGCGACCTCCTCCGCGCCCGGGGCGGACGGCAGCACGGGCAGCGGTCCGTCCACCTGGACGACCTCGACGCTCTCCACCGGCTCGAGCCGCAGCGGGAACAGGTCCTCGGCGCCTTCACCCGTACGGCGGGGCCGCCCGGCGGACGGCTCGCCGTCGCCGACGGCGAGCAGGTGCAGCCGGGCCAGCACCTGGAGCGGCGAGTGCCGCCAGATGCTGAGCAGCTGGCCGGCCTCGGCGGCGATCCGCAGGGCCGCGCCGACCGTCCGGGCCTCGGGGTCCGCGCTGAAGTCGCTGCGGCGCCGGACCTCCTCCAGCGGCCAGTCGGCCCCGGCCAGCGCCGCCGACGCGCGGGCGCCGCGCAGCGCGGACTCGGAGGTGACCTCGGCCGCGCGGCGGCGCATCACCCGGTGGCCGTAGAGCCGGTCGACGGCCTTGCGGACCTCGGCCACGGCGTCGGGCACCCCGGGGAGCTGGGCCAGCGGGGCGAGGGGATCTGTTCCAGTGCTCACCTACCCGAGAGTAATGAACAGCCGCCCCCTCCCGGAACAGCAACCCCGGATCACCCGTTAGAGGCAATCCTCACTTCCCTCCGCCGAGGAGACCCAAACCCCGGCTAGCATGGCCGCTATCGGAGACGATAACTATTTCCAATTAGGGCGCCTCGGCATGTGCGGCCCCTGAACAGGTGGCCCCCGAGCGCGGGCCCAGAGCGAGAGCCGGAGTCCCAGATGAAGATCGCCTTCGTCGGCAAGGGCGGCAGCGGGAAGACCACGCTGTCCGCACTGTTCATCCGCCATCTGGCCGCAGCGGGCCGACCGGTCATCGCCGTCGACGCCGACATCAACCAGCACCTGGGCCCGGCCCTGGGTCTGACGGATGCCCAAGCCGCGGAGCTGCCCTCGCTCGGCGCGCACCTGCCGGAGATCAAGGAGTACCTGCGCGGCAGCAACCCGCTGATCCGCTCGGCCGACGAGATGATCAAGACCACGCCGCCCGGCCGGGGTTCGCGCCTGCTGCGGATCGTCGAGGAGAACCCGGTCTACGCCGCCTGCGCCCGCCCGATCGCCCTGGACGAGGGCTCGGTCCGGCTGCTGGCGACCGGCGCCTTCACCGAGGAGGACCTCGGGGTGGCCTGCTACCACTCCAAGGTCGGCGCGGTGGAACTGCTGCTCAACCACCTGCTGGACGGCCCCGACGAGTACCTGGTCACCGACATGACGGCGGGCTCGGACTCCTTCGCCTCCGGCCTGTTCACCCGCTTCGACCTGACCTTCCTGGTGGCCGAACCGACCCGCAAGGGCGTCTCCGTCTACCGCCAGTACAAGGACTACGCCCGCGACTTCGGCGTCCGGCTGCGGGTGATCGGCAACAAGGTGCAGGGCCCGGACGACCTGGCGTTCCTGCGCCGGGAGGTCGGCGACGACCTGCTCACCACCTTCGGGCACTCGGACTGGGTGCGCCGTCTGGAGCAGGGCGCCGAGCCGCCGCTGAAGTCGCTGGAGCCGGCCAACCGGGCCGTCCTGGAGGAGCTGCGGACCGAGGCCGAGTCCGCGTACGGGCAGCGGGACGTGCGCCGCTACACCGAGCAGGCCGTGCTCTTCCACGTGCGCAACGCGGAGAGTTGGGCCAACGCCAAGGTCGGCATCGACCTCGCGACCCAGGTGGACGAGGCCTTCGTGCTGGGCGGGCTCGGGGTCGGCGGCGAACGGCCCGCCCCGGCGGGTGCGCGCGTCTGACGCCGCTCCGCCCGAACGGGCCGTGGCCCTCCCCCCTTCCCCGGGGAGGGCCACGGCCCGTTCCGCACGTCCGGACCGCCCGGCGCCACCGAGCGCCCGGCCGCCCTCAGCTCCGCCAGCAGATTCCCAGCGGTTCGAACACCACCCAATGGGGTGAATCGGGGGGTTTTGCCCTTCCCTCCCGGAATGACGCTGTGCAAAGCTTTCATTACCCTCGGTTTACCGAGTCTTGATGGTCCGTCCCGACGGCCCTCGGCGAGACGTCCCGCACCTCGCCCAGGTCCCTGGCGGGCCCTGATGGTCAAGGTCCGGCCGGTGACACCCGCACTCCCCGCCGCGCCCTCGCCATCCCGCCACACCGTCGCGACCCACGACAGCCGATCCGCCCCGGAGCCCCACCCCGGACTCACCGCCGGACCTGACTGCGTTCGTTCCCCCGGACAGACGGGAAGACAATGACCCTCGACATCTCCAGCGCCCCCATCGCCTCCGACACCACCGACCACGCACCACCGGGCCCCGGCACCAAGGCCCGCTGGGCCCAGGACCTCTCCGCCTCCCTGGTGGTCTTCCTGATCGCCGTGCCGTTCTCCCTCGGCATCGCGCTCGCCACCGGCGCCCCGCTCACCGCCGGCCTCGCCGCCGCGGCCGTCGGGGGCATCGTCGTCGGACTGTTCGGCGGCACCCCGCTCCAGGTCAGCGGCCCCTCCGCCGCGCTGACCGTGATCACCGCCGGTTTGATCGTCCAGTACGGGTGGCGGGCCACCTGCGCCATCACGCTGGCCGCCGGGCTGCTCCAACTCCTGCTCGGCGTGCGCCGGGTGGCCCGGACCGCGCTCGCCGTCTCGCCCGCCATCGTGCACGGCATGCTGGCCGGGGTCGGACTCACCATCGCCATCGCGCAGCTGCACGTCGTCCTCGGCGGCTCCCCGCAGAGCTCCGCGATCGCCAACCTCCTCGCGCTGCCAGGCCAGTTGGCCGGGCCGCACCCGCCCGCGCTGCTCGCTGGATCGGTGACCGCGGCCGTCCTGCTGGGCTGGCCCCGACTCGGCCGACTCCCCGGCCCCGCGGGCGAGTTCGGCGCCAGGCTGGCCAAGGTGCCGGGCCCGCTGGCCGCCGTCGCCACCGCGACCGCGCTCGCCCTGGCCCTGGACCTGCGGCTCGCCCACATCGGGCTGCCCGCCTGGCAGCCGCACGCCCTCGTGCCCGCGCTGCCGCACGGCCCGCTGGCCGGAGTGCTGGCCGCCGTCCTGACCGTCACCGCCGTCGCCAGCGTGGAGTCGCTGCTGTCCGCCGTCGCGGTCGACCGGATGTCCCGCCGCACCGGCGACCTCGACCGCGAACTGCGCGGCCAGGGCCTGGCCAACATCGTCAGCGGGCTGGTCGGCGGGCTGCCCGTCGCCGGCGGCGCCGTCCGCAGCACCGCCAACGTGCGGGCCGGCGGCCAGAGCAGGTGGTCCTCGGTGCTGCACGGCGTCTGGGTGCTCGCCGCCGCACTGGCGCTGACCGGCGGGCTGCGCCGGATCCCGCTGGCCGCGCTGGCCGCGCTGGTGCTGGTGGTCGGGCTGCAGATGGTGAGCTTCGCGCACATCCGCAACGTGCACCGGCACCGCGAGTTCCCGGTCTACCTGACCACCGTGCTCGCCGTGGTGGCGCTCGGCGTGCTGTGGGGCGTCGCGCTCGGCGCCGGCACCGCCGTACTGCTCGCGCTCTACCGGCTGACCCGCGCCCACGTGGACGTGCTGGCCGGCCCGACGGGCGCGGTCACCGTCCAGACGCACGGGCCGCTCACCTTCACCGCCGTGCCCCGGCTGAGCCGGGCGCTGGCCGGGATCCCCTCCGGCGCCGAGGTCACCGTGGTCCACGACGGCTCCTTCCTGGACCACGCCGCGTACGAGACGCTGCACAGCTGGCGGACGGGCCACCAGGCCGCGGGCGGCCGGGTCTCGATGGTGACGCGCCGCAGCGACGACGAGGTGCTCGACCCCGACGGCACCGTCCGGGCGGGCAGCTCACCCGGCCCGCACCGCTGCCGGGCCTGGACGCCCTGGGTCGGCCACCACTGCGTCGAGCAGCAGGAGGATCCGCACGGCCGACTGCTGGACGGTGTCCGGGTGTTCCAGCAGCACACCGCCCCGCTGATCCGCCCCGAACTCGCCCGGCTGGCCCGGGAGGGGCAGACGCCCTCCCAGCTCTTCCTGACCTGCGCGGACTCCCGGATGGTCACCAGCATGATCACCAACAGCGGTCCGGGGGACCTGTTCACCGTCCGCAACGTCGGCAATCTGGTGCCGGCCCCGTACGAGCCCGGCGCGGCCGACGACTCGGTGGCGGCCGCGGTGCAGTACGCGGTCGAGGTCCTGGAGGTCGGCTCGATCACGATCTGTGGCCACTCCGGCTGCGGCGCGATGAAGGCCCTGCTGGACGGCGTGCACGAGCGCCCCGGGCCGCCCACTCCGCTGGCCCGCTGGCTGCGCAACGGCCGCGGCTCGCTGGACCGGCTCCGCCGGGTCCCCGCCGGGTTCGACGCGCGGCCGGTGGTGGACCTGGTGGAGCAGCTCTGCATCACCAACGTGGTCCAGCAGTTGGACCAGCTGCTGGCCAACCCGGCCGTGGAGCGCCGGGTGGAGGAGGGCACCCTGCGACTGGTCGGGATGTACTTCGACTTCGCGACCGCCCAGGCCTACGTACTCGACCGGGCCGAGGGGACGTTCAGTCCGATCGAGGCGCGCATCGGGACGGCGGCGGCCGGAACCACGGCCGGCCGGGCAGCGCCAGGGGCGCCGCCGAGCGGGCCGCTGGCGGGCGACACGCCCGAACGGGTGAATGAGGACGGCCGGGTTCCCGCCGGCGGCACCGAGGACGGCCCCCGGCTGGCCGCCTGAGAGCCGGGCCCGTGTCCCCGCCGGGCGGGCCGGGGCGCGGGCCCTCCGGCCGTCGTACGGCGCACCGCCCAGAAGAGGTGCGCCGTACGATGGTCCGTTCGACAGCCGGTCAAAGGTCTACACCAATTACCCGGAGGCTCTTGTCAAGTGCCCCATTCGCCTGGTGAGCTGTGCGCTGGGACACACGGGACAATCCCCACGCACGGGATCGTCTCCGATCATGACTCGATGAGGAGTGCGCGTTGAGCAACGAGAGCCTGGCCAACCTGCTCAAGGAGGAGCGGCGATTCGCTCCGCCGGCAGAGCTCGCCGCCGCCGCCAACGTCACCGCGGCCGCGTACGCGCAGGCCTCCGAGGACCGCCTGGGCTTCTGGGCCGAGCAGGCCCGCCGCCTCAGCTGGGCCGTCGAGCCGACCGAGACGCTGGACTGGTCCAACCCGCCCTTCGCCAAGTGGTTCGCCGACGGCAAGCTCAACGTGGCCTACAACTGCGTCGACCGCCACGTCGAGGCCGGCCACGGCGACCGGGTCGCGATCCACTTCGAGGGCGAGCCCGGCGACAGCCGCTCGATCACCTACGCCCAGCTCAAGGACGAGGTCTCGCAGGCCGCCAACGCGCTGCTGGAGCTCGGCGTCCGCAAGGGCGACCGGGTCGCGGTCTACCTGCCGATGATCGCCGAGGCGGTCGTCGCGATGCTCGCCTGTGCCCGGATCGGCGCCACCCACTCGGTGGTCTTCGGCGGCTTCTCCGCCGACGCCGTCGCCTCCCGCATCGAGGACGCCCAGGCCAAGCTCGTCATCACCGCCGACGGCGGCTACCGCCGCGGCAAGCCGTCCGCGCTCAAGCCGGCCATCGACGAGGCGCTCACCAAGGTCGACGGCGTCGAGCACGTCCTGGTGATCCGCCGCACCGGGCAGGACATCTCCTGGACCGAGGGCCGTGACGTCTGGTGGCACGAGATCACCGCGCGCCAGTCCACCGAGCACACCCCCGAGGCGCACGACGCCGAGCACCCGCTGTTCATCCTCTACACCTCGGGCACCACCGGTAAGCCCAAGGGCATCCTGCACACCTCGGGCGGCTACCTCACCCAGGCCAGCTACACCCACCACGCGGTCTTCGACCTCAAGCCGGAGACCGACGTCTACTGGTGCACCGCCGACATCGGCTGGGTCACCGGCCACTCGTACATCGTCTACGGCCCGCTCTCCAACGGCGCCACCCAGGTCATCTACGAGGGCACCCCGGACACCCCGCACCAGGGCCGGTTCTGGGAGATCGTCCAGAAGTACGGCGTGACGATCCTCTACACCGCGCCGACCGCGATCCGCACCTTCATGAAGTGGGGCGACGACATCCCCGCGAAGTTCGACCTGTCCTCGCTGCGGGTGCTGGGCAGCGTCGGCGAGCCGATCAACCCCGAGGCGTGGATCTGGTACCGCGAGCACATCGGCGCCGGCAAGACCCCGATCGTGGACACCTGGTGGCAGACCGAGACCGGCGCCATGATGATCAGCCCGCTGCCGGGCGTCACCGAGACCAAGCCGGGCTCGGCCCAGCGCGCCCTGCCGGGCATCGCGGCCACCGTGGTCGACGACGAGGCCAACGAGGTCCCGAACGGCTCCGGCGGCTACCTGGTGCTCACCGAGCCGTGGCCGTCCATGCTGCGCACCATCTGGGGCGACGACCAGCGCTACATCGACACCTACTGGTCGCGCTTCGCGGGCCGCTACTTCGCCGGTGACGGCGCCAAGAAGGACGAGGACGGCGACATCTGGCTGCTCGGCCGGGTCGACGACGTCATGCTCGTCTCGGGCCACAACATCTCCACCACCGAGGTCGAGTCGGCCCTGGTCGGCCACCCGTCGGTGGCCGAGTCCGCCGTGGTCGGCGCCGCGGACGCCACCACCGGCCAGGCCATCGTCGCCTTCGTGATCCTGCGCGGCGGCGCCACCGAGAGCCCGGAGCTGGTCGAGGAGCTGCGCGCGCACGTCGGCCGTACCCTCGGCCCGATCGCCAAGCCGAAGCAGGTCAAGGTGGTCGGCGAGCTGCCGAAGACCCGCTCCGGCAAGATCATGCGCCGTCTGCTGCGCGACATCGCCGAGGGCCGCGAGGTCGGTGACACCACCACCCTCGCCGACAGCACGGTGATGAGCCAGATCCAGGCCCAGCTGCCGCCGGCGGGTGGCAACGGCTGAGCCGACCGGCACGGTGAAGCGTGCCCCGGGCGGTGGTCACCGCCCGGGGCACAGCCATGCCGTGGGTCCGAAGCCCACGTCCGGTCGGCCTCCGGGGTGTGCTGCGGGGCGGCCGGGAGCAGGCGGTGCCCCGCGACCAACGGTGCCGCGTTCACCCGTCCGCACGCGGCCTGGGCCATTCGGGTGCCGCGCCACTGCTCCTCCGGAGTGCAGAACCAGCCCGTAGGGCTTAAGTCCTTTAATAGGACAATCCGGATGTCACCCGAACGATCCCCTAGACTGTTAACGACGCATCAAGATCCCTGGACGGGAATCCGAGCGTCACAGGGCGCGCCGGGAAGTCTGGTCGGCAACTGCACCACCCGTGCATCCGTTGCCGCTCCCAGCCCCTCAGGAGGTCCTCGTGACCGACCAGCCGCCCGTCCACGAGCCGACGACCCGCCGCCGGCAGCTGCTCGGCCGGCTGTCCCTGCCCGAGCGGACGTTCATCACCGACGCCCTGCGCACCGAGACCGTCGGCGGCGTACTGCTGCTGCTCGCCGCCGTGGTCGCACTGGTCTGGGCCAACGTCTGGCCGCACGCGTACGAGAGCGTCCTCGACTACACCGTCGGACCGTCCGCCCCGCTGCACCTCGACCTCACCCTCGGCAACTGGGCCAAGGACGGCCTGCTGACGATCTTCTTCTTCGTGGCCGGGATCGAGCTCAAGCGCGAGTTCGTCGCGGGCGAGCTGCGCACCCCGAGCGCCGCGCTGCTCCCGGTGGTGGCCGCCGTCTGCGGGGTCGCGCTGCCGGCGATCCTGTTCGCCCTCGTCAACTCGGGCAGCGGCGGTCACCCCAGCGGTTGGGCCATCCCGACCGCCACCGACATCGCCTTCGCGCTCGGCGTGCTGGCCGTGGTCGGCAGCCACCTGCCATCCGCCCTGCGCGCCTTCCTGCTCACCCTCGCCGTGGTGGACGACCTGATCGCGATCCTGATCATCGCGGTCTTCTACAGCTCCGGCATCAAGTTCTGGGCGCTCGGCCTGGCCTTCGCCGGCCTGGTGCTGTTCTGGTTCCTGCACCGGCGCGGGGTGCACGGCTGGTACCTGTTCGTGCCGCTGGCCGTCGTGAACTGGGCACTGATGCACGAGAGCGGCATCCACGCCACGGTCGCGGGCGTCGCGATGGGCCTGATGCTGCGCTGCCACCGGAAGGGCGACGAGCAGCACTCCCCCGGCGAGCACATCGAGCACCTGGTCCGCCCGATCTCGGCCGGCCTGGCCGTCCCGGTGTTCGCGCTGTTCGCCGCCGGGGTGACGATCTCCGGCCCGACGCTGCGCGAGGTGTTCACCCAGGCCACGCCGCTCGGCATCGTCATCGGCCTGCTGGTCGGCAAGACGGTGGGCATATTCGGCGGCACCTGGCTGGCCGCCCGGTTCACCCGGGCCGAGCTGAACCCGAAGCTCAAGTGGGCCGACATGTTCGCGGTCTCGGTGCTCGCGGGCATCGGCTTCACCGTCTCGCTGCTGATCAGCGAACTGGCGTTCCGCGACGACCTGGCCCTCGCCGACCTCTCCAAGACGGCCGTCCTGGTCGGCTCGCTGCTCTGCGCGACGGTGGCCACCGTGCTGCTCAAGCTCCGCAACCGGCACTACCGCGCGCTGTGCGAGGAGGAGGACCGGGACGTGGACGGCGACGGCGTCCCGGACGTCTACCAGGAGGACGACCCGGCCTGGCGGGCCCGGGCCGCCGGGCTCGCCCCGCGACCCGACGGCGAGGGGCCGCAGACGCCCCGCTGAGGCCCGCCGGCGGCCCGGCAGTGCCCGGACACGTCCCCCCGGCGGGGCCCCGGAGTGGTGTGCGACTGACCGGTAGGGGCATGATTCTGAGCTGTCGACAGTCCACAGACGCCTCCGGGCCCCTCCGGCCCCCCGAACCGCACCACGCGGCGGCGTCACGCCGCACAGCCGCAGAGGAGAACCGCTGATGCCCGCAGGAGCCGCAGACCCGTCCAGCAACGGCCGGGCGCCCTACGAGGGCGAGCGTTCGGTGGGGCAGCTGTTCGCGGCGGCCACCGCCGACCTGTCCGCACTGGTCCACGACGAGATCGCGCTCGCCAAGGCCGAGATCCGGGCGGACGTCAAGCGCGGCGTCTCCGGGGGCGTCTCGCTGGGCGTCGCCGCCGTGGTGGCGCTGGCCGCCGTCCCGATGCTGAGCGCCGCGGCGGCCTTCGGCATCCACGCGCTGGGACTGTCGCTCGGCTGGTCGTTCCTCATCGTGGCCGGCGCCTACCTGCTGCTCGCGGTGCTGCTCGGGCTGATGGCCTGGCGCTCGTTCAAGCGGATCGAGAAGCCGCACCGCACCATCGAGGGCGCCCAGAAGACCGCCGACGTGCTGAAGAACGCCCGGCCTCGGCCGGCCACCAAGGAGGAGATCGACCGGGCCCTGGGCCGCATCCCGTAACGGCCCTTCCGGCGGCGGCGCACAGCCGCCCGCCCGGACCCGCCGGGAGCGAGTACCGGGCGCCGTCCGGCGCACGGATGTGACACGCTCTCGGTATGCCGCTTGACCAGAAGCCCGTGCCCGCGCAGCCGTCCGCCGACTCCGGACCCGACCTGGCACCCGGGGGGGAGCCCGCCGAGGAGAGCCCCGGCACCGCCCCCGGCACCGCCCCGGACGGCGGCGCCGAGGCCTGGAGCGTCCGGCAGAGCGGCCCGTGGACGCACCGCGACCTCGCGGCCAACGGCGCCCGGTTCCACATCGCCGAACTGGGCTCGGGCCCGCTGGTGCTGCTGGTGCACGGCTGGCCCGAGTACTGGTGGGCCTGGCGCCACCAGCTGACCGCGCTCGCCGAGGCCGGCTACCGCGCGGTGGCGCTCGACCTGCGGGGCATCGGCGGCAGCGACCGCACCCCGCGCGGGTACGACCCGGGCAACCTCGCGCTGGACATCACCGGGGTGATCCGCTCGCTCGGCGAACGCCGGGCGCACCTGGTCGGGCACGCCGCCGGCGGCACGCTGGCCTGGGTGGCGGCGGTGATGCGCCCGTCGGTGATCCAGAGCCTCACCGTGGTCTCCGCCGCGCACCCCCGGGACCTGCGCCGGGCCCTGCTGACCGACCGCCGCCAGGCGGCCGCCTTCGAGCACGTGCTGGGCTTCCAGCGGCCGTGGATACCGGAACGCCGCCTGGTGGCCGACGACGCAGCGCTGGTCAGCCGCTACCTGGACGCCTGGGCCGGTCCGAACCGGCTGGACGAGGAGGCGGTGCACGCGTACCGGCAGGCCATCCAGATCCCCAGCACGGCGCACTGCTCGATCGAGCCGTACCGCTGGCTGCTGCGCTCGATGGCGCGCCCGGACGGCATCCAGTTCGCCCGGCGGATGAAGAAGCCGATCACGGCGCCGACCCTGCACGTCCAGGGCGCGGCGGACCCGGTGCTGCTGTCGCACACCGCGCTGGGCGGCGGCGAGTACGTGGCGGCACCGTACCGCTGGCGGCTGATGCCGGGGGTCGGGCACTTCCCGCACGAGGAGGCCCCGGAGCAGTTCACCGCGGAGTTGCTGGACTGGGTCGGCCGTCACAAGGAGTGACGACACAGGAGCGGCGAAGGGCCCGCGAGGGAAGGGCCCTTGGTCCCAACTCCCTTGATCTGACGCACATATGACAACCGCATAGGCCAATTTCGACCCGTGCCCGGCGGTTACCTCCACCGGCCCAGGGGCATCCATTCCGGTATGACCTGGATGCCCGATCGCGGCGGCGCCCCGCGCGCCCGACGCCACAACAGCTCCCAGCGCTCCGCCCACCGCCCCGACTGGGCGGACGACCTCGGCTACGACGGCCCCGACCGCCGTCCGCGCCCGGCGCAGCGGCAGCAGCTCGGCATCCCCCGCATCCTCGGCCGGCGCGCCCGCTGGGTCGGCGCACGACTGCGGCGCGAGACCTGAGGCCTCGCGCCGCGTCGTCCGGCCGGTCGGTCCCGTCGGCCGGGTCGGCCGGCCGACCGGTCCCGCCGGTCAGTTCACGAGCGTCGGCGACACCGCGGTGAACCAGAGCAGGACGAAGGTCGCCACCGACATGATCGGCACCAGCACCTTGGTCTCGACGTCGTTGCCGCTGCGCTTGATCAGCACCACCTCGTAGCGCTCCTTGTGCGGCCAGAGCAGCGGCGCGCCCTTCTTGGTCAGGCAGTCGCCCAGCAGGTGCGCCAGGGTGCCCAGCGCCACCGCGTACGGCAGCCAGCCCGGCGAGTTCGGCATCCAGGTGTTCATCCCGAAGGTGCCGAGCGCGGACAGCCCGATGACGGTGATCCAGCTCTCCGGGCGGTCCCCCGGCGGGCAGAGCCGCAGCGCCCGGATCGCGAGCGCGAGCAGGAAGAACGTCAGCACCAGGGTGAAGTTGCGGCCCAGGTAGGTGACGCCCGCCCAGGTGCCGGCGCCCATCAGCGCGACGAACAGCAGCGAGTGGGTGGCGTGCCGGTGCCCGCCGGAGGCCCAGGCCACGAAGCGGCAGAGCGCCTTGGAGATCGGGCCCAGGAAGTTGGCGATCGAGCCGTCGTGGTGGTCGAGGTCCGGCAGCAGGGCCGCCCCCGCGCACAGCACCGTGCCCATCAGTATGTCCGCCGGCTGCAGCGTGGTGTGCAGCAGCAGCGGGGGCAGGAACGGTGCGGAGGCGGCGTACAGCATCGCCCCACTGACCGCGTGCGAGTGACCCATCATCGGACTACCACGACCTCCCGTAAGACTCACTCCGGGACGGCGCCCGGTTGAGCCGAACGGGTGAGCGCGGCAGAGGCTACCAGGGCGGACTGACGGTGTGACGGATATCGGATCGTCGGATCCGGCGCGTCGGACCGCCCCGGGGCCCGGTCAGAGCGCGCAGCCCTGGGTGTCCACCCGGGCGCTCGCGCTGCCGCCCTTCTCCGCGTCCTCCCGCACCTCGGCCGCGGTCAGCACGTACCCGGTGTCGGCACTGTCCAGCGACTTGGCGAACACCACGCCGTAGACCTGGCCGTCCGGGGTGAGCAGCGGGCCGCCGCTGTTGCCCTGGCGGACCAGCGAGCGGACCGAGTAGACGTCGCGGACCACCTGGCCGCGATGGTAGATGTCCGGGCCGTTGGCCTGGATCCGGCCGCGGATACGGGCCGGCTGGACGTTGAAGGCGCCGTTCTCCGGGAAGCCCGCCACGATCGCGCTGTCGTTGGTCTTCGCCTCGCCCGCGAACGACAGCGGGGGCGCGTTCAGCTTGGGCACGTCCAGGACGGCGATGTCGCGCTGCCAGTCGTAGCGGACCACCGTCGCGTCGTACAGCTGGCCGACCCCGCCGATCTGCACGGTCGGCTCGTCGACCCCGCCGACCACGTGGGCGTTGGTCATCACCCGGTGCGGGGCGAAGACGAAACCGCTGCCCTCCAGGGTCTTGCTGCAGGAGGTGGCGGTGCCGACCACCTTGACCAGGCTCTGCTTGGCCCGCGCCACCGCCGGGCTGCCGGCCAGCGCCGGGTCGGGGGTGTCGACCTGGGTGATCGGCTCGTGCTCGAAGGGGTTGAAGACCTGCGGGAAGCCGTTGCGGGCCAGCACCTTGGAGAAGTCCGAGAACCAGTTCGGCGCGTCGTCGGGCAGCGCGTTCTGCACGCCGCCGAGGATCGCCGAGGAACGGACCTGCTTGGACACCGTCGGCAGCGACGCCCCGGCCAGCGCCGAGCCGATCAGCCAGGCCACCAGCAGCATCGAGACCACGTTCACGGCCGCGCCGCCGGTCGCGTCCAGCACCCGCGCCGGACGGCGGCCGATGTGGCCCCGGAGCTTCCAGCCGAAGTGCGCGGTGACCGCCTGGCCGATCGCGGCGCACACGATCACCACCACCACCGCCACCACCGAGGCCGTGGTGCCCGGGCTGAGGTGGTCGAGCAGCAGCGGCAGCAGTTGGACGGCCAGCAGGCCGCCGCCCAGGAAGCCGACCAGGGACAGGACACCCACGACGAAGCCCTGCCGGTAGCCCGACACGGCGAATGCCACGGCAGCGGCGATCAGCAGCACATCCAGGACGTTCACCCGGACACCCTCCCACGGCCCGCGGCCCGGCCGTGCAGACGGCCCCTCACGTGGGACCGGCGTTGCCGCCGGGCAGCGCCCGGGAGTGGTCGAGATCGCCCTGCACCAGGGCCAGCGCCTCGTCCGAGAGGTCGACGATCCGGGACGGATCCCAGGGCAGCTCCAGCCCGCCGTGATGCAGCACCCGGTCGATCACCCCGGCCGTGAACCCCCAGACCAGCCGCCCGGCCACCGCGAAGGCCGGCCCCACGTGCCCGGACGGGTGGCGCAGCCGCACCCGGTTCGCCGGGTCGGCCAGATCGGCGACCGGCACCCGGAACACCGCGCCGGTCTCGCCCTGGTCCACCGGCCGCACCGGCGACTCCTCGCGCCACCAGCCCAGCACCGGCGTCACCACGAACCGGCTGACCGGGATGTACAGCGCCGGCAGCACCGCGAACACCTGCACCCCGGCCGGGTCCAGCCCGGTCTCCTCCCAGGCCTCGCGCAGCGCCGCCGCGACCGGGCCCGGGCCGTCCGGGTCACCGTCCTGCGGATCCAGCGCACCGCCCGGGAAGGACGGCTGCCCGGCGTGCGAGCGCAGCGAGCGGGCCCGCTCGATCAGCAGCAGGTCCGGCCCGTCCGGGCCCTCGCCGAACAGCATCAGCACCGCCGCCGCCCGGCCGCCCTCCGCCGGCGGCAGGAAGCGGCTCAGCTGCTCCGGCAGCACCCGCTCGGCCGCCTCCCGCACCGGCTCCAGCCAGGCCGGCAGGCCGTCCCCCTCGACCACCCGCACCACCGACGGCTCCGGCGCCCGCCGTGCCTCGCGGGTCACTCGCCCACCGCCAGGTCCGCGATCCGCCCCTGGTGCTCGGCGGCGTCGGCCCGGGCGGCGGCCTCCCCCGGGAAGTCCCCCGGCGGCCTCAGCCGCTGCCCGGGCTGCCCGCCCAGCTCGTACTTGAGCAGCTTGCGCGCCTTCTCCGGGTCGGTCTCGCCCTCCCCGTACGACGGGCAGAGCGGCGCGACCGGGCAGGCGCCGCAGGCGGGCTTGCGGGAGTGGCAGATCCGGCGGCCGTGGAAGACCACCCGGTGCGACAGCATCGTCCACTCCGACTTCGGGAAGATCTCGGCGACGGCCGCCTCGACCTTCACCGGGTCCTCCTCGGCGGTCCAGCCGAACCGCCGGGCCAGCCGCCCGAAATGCGTGTCCACGGTGATCCCGGGCACCCCGAAGGCGTTGCCGAGGACCACGTTGGCGGTCTTGCGGCCCACGCCCGGCAGCGTCACCAGGTCGTCCAGGCGGCCCGGGACCTCGCCGCCGAAGTCGTCGCGCAGGGCGATCGAGAGGCCGATCAGCGACTTCGCCTTGTTCCGGAAGAACCCGGTCGGGCGGATGACCTCCTCCAGCTCCTCCGGGTTCGCCGCCGCCATGTCCTCCGGCGTCGGGTACTTCGCGAACAGCGCCGGCGTCGTCTGGTTCACCCGCAGGTCCGTCGTCTGCGCCGACAGCACCGTCGCCACCAGCAGCTGGAACGGGTTCTCGAAGTCCAGCTCCGGATGCGCGTACGGGTACAGCTCCGTCAACTCGCGGTTGATCCGCCGTGCCCGCCGCACCATCGCCAGGTGCGACTCCGGCTTCCCCGGCTTCACCCCCGGCACGGCCTTCGCCTTCGGTGCCGCCGCCCGGACCTTGCTCTCTGCCATGCACGAAGGCTACGCCGAACGGCCCACGGCGGGCAGCGGATCACCGGAGCCCGCGGCAGCCGCGGACCGACCTTCGGATGGGCGCCGTCTGGTGGCTCACGACGACGGGCTGCCCCAGGCTGAGGGCTACGACGACGCGAGGTGCCCATGTTCGACGAGAGCTTCGCCTTTCCCAGCAGCCTGCTGCGCCCGGTGACCGGCGCCACCGGACGCGTCGCGGTGATCGGGGCCGGGGTGGCGGGCCTCGTCGCCGCCTACGAGCTCCAGCGCCGGGGCTTCGGCATCGTCCTGTACGAGCGGTCGAACCAACCCGGCGGACGGGTGCGCACGCACCGCTTCTGGGACGGCACGCACGCCGACCTGGGCGCCATGC
Source organism: Kitasatospora sp. NPDC094016 (assembly GCF_040304045.1). Taxonomy (NCBI): domain Bacteria; kingdom Bacillati; phylum Actinomycetota; class Actinomycetes; order Kitasatosporales; family Streptomycetaceae; genus Kitasatospora; species Kitasatospora sp. NPDC094016. The sequence continues at coordinate 23,426 of NZ_JBEOUK010000026.1, read as the reverse complement.
GCATCCCCGGGAACCACCACTGCGTCCTCCACTACGTGTCCCAGTTCGGCCTGCGGACCAGGCCGTTCGTCAACTTCAACCCAGACGCCTACTACCACCTGCGCGGCCACCGCGCCCGCGTCCAGGAGGTGCACGCGCTGCACCCGGCGTACGCGCTGCGCGCCGCCGAGAAGCAGGACCCGCGACGGATCCTGGACCGGCTGCTGACGGCCGCCTGGGAGACGCTCACCCCCGACCAGCGCCGGCGGGTGCTGGACGGCCACTGGGACGACCCGGCGCTCGACCGGCTCGTCTCGGTCTCACTGTGGCAGTACGTCCACGAGCACCTGTCGCAGGACGCCTGGGACCTCCTCGGCCACGCCAGCGGCCTGGTCCACTACGAGCAGTCCTCCCTGCTGGAGGTCCTCGTCGACTACTTCGGACTGTTCCACGCGGGCCAGGTGGAACTGGTCGACGGCACCGACCGCCTGGTGCACGCGTTCGTGCGCCGGCTGCGGCCGAGAACCCTCCAGCTGTCCACCCAGATCGACGAGCTCTCGCTGACCCGCCGGGGCGTCCGGGTGCACGGGCGGCGCCTCGGCGGCACGATCACCGAGGACGTCGACTTCGTCGTCTGCTGCGTCCCCGTCCCCGCCCTCGACCAGATCAGCTTCCGGCCCGGCCTGCCCCACCACCAGCGCCACGCGATCCGCGGCATCAGCTACGCCAGCAGCACGAAGACGCTCGTGCACACCAAGCGGCGCGGCTGGGAACTGGACGACCGGATCTTCGGCGGCGGCAGCTTCACCGACATGCCGATCCAGCAGTGCTGGTACCCGTCGGACAACGCCCGGCCCGTCGACGGCCGGACCAACGGGAGCACCGTCGGCAGGCGGCGCTGGGCCGCCCGGGACCCGCAGCGCTCCCACGAGCCCGCGGTGCTCGTCGGCGCCTACCTGTGGGGGGCCAACGCCCGGCGCTTCACCACCCTGCCGCCGGCCGACCGCGACCTGCTGGTGCTGAAGTGCCTGGAACGGCTGCACCCCGGCATCCTCCGCGACGCGGACGACATCGTGCACTGGAACTGGGACGACCAGGTCGGCATGGGCGGCGGCGCCTTCGCCCACCTCGCGCCCGGCGAGCACACCCGGTACCTGACCGGGCTCGGCGCCCCGCACCCCACCGACGACCCGAGGATCTTCTTCGCCGGAGAGCACCTGTCCGGAGCGCACGCCTGGATGCAGGGCGCCGCCCAGTCGGCCCTGGCCGTCGTCGGCCAGGTGATCGACCGGGGGCAGCCCGCCGACGAGACCGCCCGGCTGCGGGCCGGGTGAGCGCGGCACCGGCGCCCCGGCGCCGAACCGGCGAGCAGAGCGGCGCCCCGGCGACGGGAGCGGCGCTGCACCGCGACGATCTCGGCCCGCTGCTCGCCCCGGCGGCGGCCGCGACCGAGCGGATCGGGCTGGAGATCGAGAACGGCATCGTCGACCCGGAGACCGGGCTGGGCGCCCCCTACGAGGGGAAGAACGGCGTCCGGGCCGTCCTGGAGGCCGTCCTCGCCGAATGGGGCGGCACGGACCGGCGCGACAACGGCCGACTGACCGGCGTGGACCTGGCGGACACCGCCCAGATCACGCTCGAACACGGCGGCCAGGTCGAGTACTCCTCCGCCCCGGCCGCCGACCTGGCCACGGCCGTGGACGACATGCGGGCCACCATGGAGCGCCTCGCGGAACTCGTCGGGCGCTTCGGCCTGGCCCTCCTGCCCGGCGGCAACCTCCCCTTCGACCGGCTCGACACCGTCTCCTGGGTGCCGATGCTCCGCGGCGCCGTCATGCGCGACTTCTTCGACCGGATCGGCGAGGCCGGCAGCGGGGCCCCGAAGATCATGTCGATGTCGCTGTCCACCCAGGTGCACCTGGACTACCTGTCCGACGAGGACTTCACCCAGAAGCTGCGGATGCTGACCGCCGCGTCCCCGGTGATCGCCGCACTGCTCGTCAACTCGCCGCTGCAGGGCGGACGGTCGAACGGGCTGCTCTCGCACAGGTCGCAGAACTGGCTGCGGATGGACCCGCGCCGCTGCGGCGTCCTGCCGCCCGCGCTGCGGCCCGACGTGAACGCCGACGACGTCATCGACTGGGCGCTGGGGATCCCGATGATCTACTACCGCGACCCGGACGGCCGGTACCGGCTCGCCCCCGACCGGCCGTTCGCCGAGATCCTGCGGCAGGGCTTCGACGACGGCACCATGCCGACCTTCGACCACTGGGTCTCCCACATGTCGCAGATCTGGACGGACGTCAGGGTCCGCCGGACCCTGGAACTGCGGGCCGGGGACGGCCCGCCGTACCCGCACATCCCGGCCGTACCGGCGCTGTGGGCGGGACTCGCCTACCACCCCCCGTCGCGGACGGCGGCCTGGGAACTGCTGCGCCACCACGGCATGGCGGAGCACCGCGCGGCGAAGGCCAGGATCCCCGCCGACGGCCTGGACACCCTGCTGGGCGGCGACCGGATCCGCGAACTCGCGGCGGAACTCGTCCGGCTCGCCCGGGCAGGCCTGCGGGCCCGGATCCGCGCCGGCCTGGAACAGCCGAAGGTGCTGGACTACCTCGACCCGCTCGACGAGGTGCTGCGCACCGGGCAGACCTTCGCCGAACAGTGCACGGCCCGCTGGGACACCGACCTCCGCCGCGACCCCCGCCGCTACGTCGCGGCCTTCCGCGTCTGAACCCCCGCCCGCCCCTCCCGCCCGAGCCGGTGGAGTTCTCCGGCCGAAGGGCCTTCCTCGCCCGAACCGTCGCGGGTTAGCGTGACCGGCGGCGGCCGGCCGCCGCCCGCCCACCGAAGAACGAGGAAGCATGAACCAGGACTTCAAGGACATCCCCACCACCACCCTGGCCGACGTGCTCGGGCGCGCCCAGGTCATGGACATCGGCATCCGTCCGCTGTGGGCGGGGGCGCCGCGGGTGGCCGGCCCGGCGTTCACCGTGCAGTGCCCGCCCGGCGACAACCTGATGCTGCACGCGGCGATCCACCGGGCCGAGCCGGGCGCCGTGATCGTCGTCGAGTCGGGCGACCTGGACTACGCGCTGGCCGGCGGCAACGTGTGCGCCGTCGCGCAGCGCCGGGGCGTCGCGGCGTTCGTCGCCGACGGCCTGATCCGGGATCTGGGCGAGGTGCGGGAGCTGGGCTTCCCGGTCTTCGCCCGCGGTGTGATCCCGATCCCGGGGGCCAAGCGGGAGCTCGGCACGCACGGCGCGCAGGTTCGCTGCGGCGGCGTGCTGGTGGCGGCCGGTGACATCGTGGTGGCCGACGAGGAGGGGGTCGTGGTGGTGCCCGCCGACCGACGCGCCGAGTCCCTGGAAGCGGCCCGCGCCAAGCTGGCCAAGGAGGCCGCCGAGACGCTGGACGACTGGGAGGCGGCGCACCGCAGCCGGATCGAGAAGACCCTCGGCGAGCTGGGCTTCACCGGCTGAACCCCTGCCCGGCGAGCCCGTCCCGGGTGAACGGGCCGGGCTCGACGGGACCGTGCTCGACGAGGCCAGGCTCGACGGCGCCGGGCGGCCGGGCTCCCGGCGGGCCCGCGGTCAGCCCCGGTACAGCCCGTTCAGCTCGCCGAAGCCGAGCGCACCGTCCAGCTCCGCCAGCGTCCCGGCGCCGAGCAGTTCGGCGGCCGCGCGGCGCGCCGCGGTGTACGCGAGCTGGGCGAGCCCGGTGCCGACGCTGACACGCCGCACCCCCGCGGCCGCGAGTTCGGCGACGGTCGGCCCGCCCGCGACGGCCATGGCGTTCACCGGCAGCGGGGAGCGCTCGCACAGCCCGGCGAGGGCGTCGAGGTCCAGCAGCCCGGGGACGAACAGGCCGTCGGCGCCCGCCTCGGCGTAGGCCTCGGCCCGGGCCAACACGTCGTCGAGGCCGCCCAGTCCGAACAGGAGGACGTCGGTGCGGGCGTTGACCACCAGCTCGGGCAGCCCGGCCGCGGCCGCCGCCGTCCGGGCCGCCCGCAGCCGGTCGGCCTGCTCGGCCACCGGGAACAGCGGGCCGCCGACGGCCGTCGAGTCCTCCAGGTTGACGCCGGCGGCGCCCGCCCCGACCAGTGCCGCCACGGTCGCCGCCACGTCGGCGGGCGTCGGCCCGTAGCCGCCCTCGGCGTCGACGGTGACCGGCACGTCCACGGCCGCGACGATCCGGCGGGCCGCCTCGACGGCCTGCGCCCGGTCCAGCCGGTGGCCGTCGCCGCGGCCGAGCGACCAGGAGACGCCGCCGCTGGTGGTGGCGATCGCCGGGGCGCCGGCCGAGGCGATGACGGCGGCGCTGCCCGCGTCCCAGGCGTTGGGCAGGACGAGCGGGCCGTCCACGACGAGCTCCCGCAGCCGCAGCGCCCGCTCGCGCGGCGTGGGGGTGGGGGTGGGGGTGGGGGTGGGGGCCTGAGGGGGAGTGGACATGCGGGGTCACCGTTCTTCCGTACCGTCGGGTGCTGCCTCGGTTCCCCCGCATCGTGCGGCCCGGCCCGGGCGGGCCACCACTGATTAAGCTGGGCCCGAATCTTCTGGGAGGGGCCCGGCATGCGGACGGCACTGCACTTCTCCGCGAACGACCTGGCGCTGACCCGCTTCGCCCTCTCCCCCATGCAGGAGGTGGTGACCAGCCTCCGCGCCCTCGCCCACTCCCCCGTCCCCGCGCTGCACCGCCGCTGGGCCGACCAGGTCCGCGGCCGGCTGGCCGCCACCCGGCTCGACCGCGGCCGGCTGGCCGTCATGGTCCCGGCCGTCGGCCACCTGCCCGACTTCCTCAACCCCGCACCGGCGGGCTTCGCCCCCGCCCTCGCCGACGAACTGGCCGTGATCGCCGCCACCGACGCCGGGCAGGTCCGCGCCGACCTGGACATCCTCGCCGCCGAGGCCGGCGGCCGCCTGCCGCCCGTCCTGGAGCCGCTGTACCGCGACCCGGCGGCGCAGTTGCCCCGACTCGCCGCCGAGATCGAGGCGTACTGGCAGCTCGCGCTCGCCCCGTACTGGGCCCGGATCCGCGCCCTGCTGGAGGCGGACGTGTTCCACCGCTCCCGGCAGGCCGCCGAGCACGGCACCGCGCGGATGCTGGACGACCTGCACGAGACGGTCCGCTGGGACGGCGCGGCGCTGCGCCTGGAGCGGCGGCACTGCGCGGTCGCCCGGCTGAGCGCCGGGGCCGGGCTGCTGCTCCTGCCGTCCGCCTTCGCCTGGCCGCGGGTGCTGACCCGGGTGCTGCCGCCGGATCCGCCGCAGCTGAGCTACCCGGCGCGCGGCGCGGCCACCCTGTGGGAGCCGCGCCCGAACGGGCGCCCGGACGCGCTGGCCGCCGTCCTGGGCCGGTCCCGGGCCCGGCTGCTCGCCGAGTTGGACTCCCCGGCCTCGACCACCGAGCTGGCCCGCCGCACCGGTCTGTCCGCCGCCGGCGTATCCCAGCACCTGACCGCCCTGCGCGCGGCGGGTCTGACCAGCGCCCACCGGGCCGGTCACAGCGTCCTCTACGCCCGTACGGCGGTGGGCGATTCACTGTTCGAACCGTCCGATGACGCGTTCGACCCGACGCCGCCCCCGCGCCGCCCCGCCCCGTGACCCGCCGGTACGAATGGCCCCGCACCGCACACCTCGGCACACCCCCTCCTCATATGATCGGAGCGACATGCGCCATGCTTGGTGATGCAGAGCACGGTACGGAACTTGCGCCGGACGGCCCACCCGCCGAACGGCCGAGAAGGAGGAAGCACGTGGACGACGTTCTGCGGCGCGCCGCACTCTTCGCGGCACTCGACGACGAACAGGCCGGCGAGCTGCGCGCTTCCATGACCGAGGTGACCCTCGCCCGTGGTGAGTCGCTGTTCCACGAGGGCGATCCGGGCGACCGGCTGTACGTCGTCGCCGAGGGCAAGGTCAAGCTGCACCGCGCCTCGCCGGACGGACGCGAGAACATGCTCGCCGTCCTCGGCCCCAGCGAGATGATCGGCGAGCTGTCGCTGTTCGACCCGGGCCCGCGCACCGCGACCGCCAGCGCGCTGACCGAGGTCAAGCTGCTCGGCCTGGGCCACGGCGACCTGCAGCCCTGGCTGCACGCCCGCCCCGAGGTCTCCATCGCGCTGCTGCGGGCCATCGCCCGCCGCCTGCGCCGGACCAACGACGTGATGTCCGACCTGGTCTTCTCCGACGTGCCCGGCCGCGTCGCCAAGGCCCTGCTGGACCTCTCCCGCCGGTTCGGCGTGCAGTCCGAGGAGGGCATCCACGTCGCCCACGACCTCACCCAGGAGGAGCTGGCCCAGCTGGTCGGCGCCTCCCGCGAGACGGTCAACAAGGCGCTCGCCGACTTCGCCGGCCGCGGCTGGCTGAAGCTGGAGGCGCGCGCGGTGGTGCTGATGGACGTCGAGCGGCTGTCGCGCCGCTCGCGCTGACCCCGGCGCGCTCACGTCTCCACACCGTGAGCGCCGCAGCCGCCGTAAACGCCGAAGGGCCCGTCCGAGCGGACGGGCCCTTCGGCGTTCCGCTGCCCGTCGCGTGACGGGATCAGTCGAGGCCCGGGATCAGCCCGTGCTCCTCCAGGTACTCCAGCTGCGCCCGGACCGAGAGCTCGGCGGCCGGCCAGAGCGCCCGGTCGACGTCGGCGTAGACCCGGGCCACCACCTCGTCCGCGGTCCGACAGCCGGCCTCGACCGCGGTCTCCACCTGGGCGAGCCGGTTGGCCCGGTGGGCGAGGTAGTAGTCGACGGCGCCGAGCGCGTCCGCGAGCGCCGGACCGTGGCCGGGCAGCACCGTCCGCACGCCGTGCGCGGAGGCCATCGTGTGCAGGTGGCGCAGCGAGTCCAGGTAGTCGCCGAGCCGGCCGTCGGGGTGGGCGACCATCGTGGTGCCGCGGCCGAGGACGGTGTCGCCGGTGAGGATCGCGCCGTCGGCGGGCAGGTGGAAGGTCAGCGAGTCCGAGGTGTGGCCGGGGGTGGCGACCACCCGCAGGTCGAGGCCGCCGACGTCCAGCCGCTGGCCGTTGACCAGGCCCTCGGAGCCCAGCCGGTGCGCCGGGTCCAGCGCGCGCACCTCGGTGCCGGTGAGTTCGGCGAAGCGGGCCGCGCCCTCGGAGTGGTCGGCGTGGCCGTGCGTGAGCAGGGTCAGCGCGACGCGTTTGCCCTGCTGTTCCGCGAGGTCGACCACCCGGCGCAGGTGGCCCTCGTGCAGCGGGCCGGGGTCGACCACCACGGCGAGGTCCGAGCCGGGCTCGGAGAGCAGCCAGGTGTTGGTGCCGTCCAGCGTCATCGGCGACGGGTTGGGCGCCAGCACGCACAGCGCCCGGGCCGTGGCCTCGCCGTCGATGGTGGCGGCCGGGTCGCCCGGCAGGAGCCCGCTCACCGGTTGTCCCCGCGGGGCCGGTGCAGGGCCCTGAGCGGCAGGACCCGGACGAGCGGCCGCTGGGCCGTCTCGACGAACGGAACCAGGCTCTCGCAGGCCGGGGTACGGGGGATCAGGCGGCGGGCGGGCAGCTCGGGTGCCGTCCGGCGAGCCACGGCGTTGTGGGTCATCGGGCGTCGGTCCTCTCTGTTTCTCTGTGTCGAGTTCTGTTCGACGGCGTCGTCGGCGACAGCGCCGACGGGGCGGCGGGGGCGGCGCCGGCGCGGTCAGGCGTCCTCGGGGAAGTCCCCGTCGATGGTCAGTTCGTCGTACCCGGGCCAGCGGACCGTCATCCGGTCGCCCCGGACCTCGGCCCGGCCCAGCACCGGCTCCAGCGAGCGCCCGGCGGCCGCGTCCAGCGCCTCCGCTGCGGTGCGCACCGGCGCCAGCTCGCGCAGCACCGTCACGGTCGGCGGCAGCATCCCGAACCGGCCCTCCTGGTAGCCGAGGACGGCCTCGGCGGGCGTCAGCCAAGCCACCCGGTCGGCCTCGCCGACCTCCAGGGCCGCGCTCTGCCCGGCCGGCAGCGCCGCGACGAAGAACCAGGTGTCGTAGCGGCGCTCCTCGAACTCCGGGGTGACCCAGCGGGCCCAGCCGCCCAGCAGGTCGCTGCGCAGCACCAGAGCGTGGTCGCGGAGGAACTCGGCGAAGGACAGCTCGTGCGCCTCCAGCGCCGCCCGCTCGGCGCTCCAGTCGCGCGGTGCGGCGACGCTGTCCGCGTCCGGTCCGGCCAGCAGGACGCCGGCTTCCTCGAAGGTCTCGCGGACGGCCGCGCAGACCACCGCCCGCGCCGTCCGGGCGTCCACCCCGAGCCGCCGCGCCCACTCCTCGGGCGCCGGTCCGGCCCAGCCCGTCTCCACCTCGGCGTCGCGCGGATCCACCCCGCCGCCCGGGTAGGCGTACATGCCGGCCGCGAAGGCCATCGAGGTGCGCCGGCGCAGCAGGTACGCCTGCGGCCCGGCGGCCGCGTCGCGCAGCAGCACGACCGTCGCGGCGAGCCTGGGCACCGGCGGGGTCAGCACGCCGGAGTCGACCGCCCGGATCCGGGCGGGCCAACCGGGCGGCATCGGGAGCGTCGTCGCTCGATGGTCCATGCCCGGATGCTAAGCGCACGAAGGCGGGGTTGGACAGGCCCAACCCCGCCTTTCGCGATCACGCTCAGCTGCTCTTGACGCGCACCTGGAGCTCGACCTCGACCGGGGCGTCCAGCGGCAGCACCGCGACGCCGACCGCGCTGCGGGCGTGCACCCCGGCCTCGCCCAGCACCTTGCCGAGCAGTTCGCTGGCACCGTTGATCACGCCCGGCTGACCGGTGAAGTCGGGGGCGGAGGCGACGAAGCCGACCACCTTCACGACCCGCTCGATCTGGTCCAGGTCACCGATCACCGACTTGATCGCGGCCAGCGCGTTCAGCGCACAGGTCTGCGCGAGCTCCTTGGCCTCCTCCGGGGAGACCTCGGCGCCGACCTTGCCGGTGCTCGGCAGCTTGCCGCCGACGACCGGCAGCTGGCCGGAGGTGAACACGAACTCGCCCGAGCGCAGGGCCGGCACGTACGCGGCGACCGGAGCGGCCACCGGCGGCAGGGTCAGACCCAGGTCGGCGAGCTTGGCCTCGACCTTGCTCATGCGTTCTTCTCCCGCTTGAAGTAGGCCACCAGCTGCTCCGGGTTCGGGCCCGGCACGACCTGGACGAGCTCCCAGCCGTCCGAGCCGAAGTTGTCCAGGATCTGCTTGGTGGCGTGCACGAGCAGAGGCGCCGTCATGTATTCCCACTTGGTCATGGCCAGACTCTAGACGAGCGGCCGCGGCGATCGGCGCCGCCCACGGACCGGCGTGTGAGGTGGCCCACAAAGGGGGCATGATTCAGGCCCGGCCCCCCTGGTGCTCCGGGCATCCGGCGCGCTCCCTGGTTACCCTCGCGAGAGGGCACCGGTAGTTCGGGCCGGCCGACGGAGCGGCCCCGGCCCACGAGACGGACGGAGACGGAGCGTGGCACGCACCCCCGGCCAGGCGGCCCGGCGCGACCCCGACTGGGAGGGCGTCCGGCTGCACGTGGTCAGCGGCAAGGGCGGCACCGGGAAGACCACGCTGGCCGCCGCGCTGGCGCTGGCGCTCGCCGCCGACGGCGGCCGGGTGCTGCTGATCGAGGTCGAGGGGCGCCAGGGCATCGCCGAACTGTTCGGCATCGCCGCCCTCCCGTACGAGGAACGCCGGATCGCCGCGGTCTCCCGCGCCCAGCTGGGCCTGCCCCCCGACGACGGGGGCGGCGGGGGCGGCGGCGAGGTGCTCGCGCTGGCCATCGACCCTGAGCAGGCGCTGCTCGAGTACCTGGAGATGTTCTACAAGCTCGGCCGGGCCGGCAAGGCGCTGCAGAAGGTCGGCTTCGTCGACTTCGCGACCACCATCGCACCCGGCGTCCGGGACGTCCTGCTCACCGGCAAGGCCTGCGAGGCGGCCCGGCGCAAGGGCCCGGACGGCCGCCGCCGCTACGACGCGGTCGTGATGGACGCGCCGCCGACCGGGCGGCTCACCCGGTTCCTGAACGTGAACGCCGAGGTCGCCGGGCTGGCCCGGATCGGGCCGATACACACCCAGGCGCAGGCCGTGATGCGGGTGCTGAAGTCGCCGGAGACCGCGGTGCACCTGGTCACCCTGCTGGAGGAGATGCCGGTGCAGGAGACGGTCGACGGCTTCGCCGAGCTGCGCGAGGCCAGGCTCCCGGTGGGCGGGGTGATGGTCAACATGGTCCGGCCGCCGATACTGGACGCCGCGGCGGTGGCCGCGGTGGACGGGGACCACCGCGAGGAGGTCGCGCTGGCCCTCGGCGAGGCCGGGCTCGGCGGGCGCTCGCGCAAGCCGGAGACGGTCCGGGCGGCGGTGGAGCCGCTGCTCGACCCGCTGCTGGAGCAGGCCAGGGAGCACGCCGAGCGGGTCGAGCTGGAGCGCGAACAGCGCGCCGACCTCCAGCAGCTGCGGCTCCCCACCTACGAGCTGCCACTGCTGGGCGAGGGCGTGGACCTCGGCGGGCTGTACCGGCTGGCGGGCGAACTGAAGCGGCAGGGGGCGGCGTGACCACCAACGGAACCAGCGGGAACGGCGGGAACGGCGGGGCCGGCCGGGCCCACGGCGGCGGTGGCAACGGCGGCAGCGGTGTCCGGGCCGCCGGCAGCCGGCTCGCCGTCGACGGGCTGATCGACGACCCGAGGACCAGGATCATCGTCTGCTGCGGCTCCGGCGGCGTCGGCAAGACCACCACCGCTGCGGCCATCGGCCTGCGGGCCGCCGAACGCGGCCGCAAGGTCGTCGTCCTGACCATCGACCCGGCCCGCCGGCTCGCCCAGTCGATGGGCCTCACCGAGCTGGACAACACCCCCCGGGTCGTCAAGGGGGTCACCGGCGACGGCGAGCTGCAGGCCATGATGCTCGACATGAAGCGGACCTTCGACGAGGTCGTGCTCGCCCACGCCGAACCCGAACGGGCCAAGGCGATCATGGAGAACCCGTTCTACCAGTCCCTGTCGGCCGGCTTCGCGGGCACGCAGGAGTACATGGCGATGGAGAAGCTCGGGCAGCTGCGCGACGCCGAGGAATGGGACCTGATCGTCGTCGACACCCCGCCGTCCCGCTCCGCGCTGGACTTCCTGGACGCGCCCAACCGGCTCGGTTCCTTCCTCGACGGCCGGGTGATCCGGATCCTGACCGCCCCGGCCAAGGTCGGCGGCCGCAGTGCGATGAGGTTCCTCAACGCAGGCATGGGCCTGATCACCGGCACCCTGGGCAAGATCTTCGGCGCCCAGCTGCTCACCGACGTGCAGACCTTCGTCAGCGCGATGGATTCGATGTTCGGCGGCTTCCGCGAGCGCGCCGACCGCACGTACCAGCTGCTCAAGGCACCGGGCACGGCGTTCCTGGTGGTGGCCGCGCCGGAGCGGGACGCGCTGCGCGAGGCCGCGTACTTCGTCGACCGGCTCGCCGCGGACCGGATGCCGCTGGCCGGTCTGGTGCTCAACCGGGTGCACGGCTCGGGCGCGCCGCAGCTCACCGCGGAACGGGCGCTGGCGGCCGCCGAGGCACTGGAGGAGAACGGCTCGGAGCACGCCTCGCCCGAGGCCGAACTGCTCGCGGCCGGGCTGCTGAGGCTGCACGCCGAACGGATGCAGATCATGGGGCGGGAGCGCCGCACCCGCGACCGCTTCGTCTCCGTGTACCCGGACGTGCCGATCGTGGAGGTCGCCGCGCTGCCGGGCGACGTGCACGACCTGGACGGGCTGCGCGCCATCGGGGACCGGCTCAGCGGCACCGCGTAGGCACCGGCCCGGCCCGGGCGCCCGGCACCGGTGCGCCCGGCGCGAACGTCGTCGGCGTGGATGTCCTCAGCCCGATGGCCCCCCGGCACCGGTCTGTCACGGCACGGTCCGCACCGCGCCGGTGTGCTCAGCCCGCCTGGGCGTAGTCCGTCAGTATCACGCCGGTCGCGAGGGACTCCTCGTACTCGGTGCGGGCCGTCTCCAGCAGTCTCCGCCACGAGATGACCGTCGGGCGGCGGCGCAGCAGCGCCCGGCGCTCGCGCTCCGTCATCCCGCCCCAGACTCCGAACTCGACCCGGTTGTCCAGTGCGTCCGCCAGGCACTCCGTGCGGACGGGGCAACCGCTGCACACCGCCTTGGCGCGATTCTGCGCCGCCCCCTGGACGAACAACTCGTCCGGATCACTCGTGCGGCAGGCGGCCTGCGCACTCCAGTCGTCAACCCAGCCCATCCCGGCGCCGTCCTCTCCCGTATCGAGGCTCCCCCACGGCGGCAACGGCATATTCACCGTTGCCAGTTGAGGACGTTACGGAAGAACGACAGCGAGCAACAGCCCCTCCGGGCTCAATCTCGCATGACCCGATTGGACTATGGGTACCGGTCAGCTCACTCGTTGGAGTGATCGCAGGTCGCAAGCCTTGCCAATCGCGGCGCGGCAACTCTCGCCACGCGTGTCATCACGGAGCGCTACCGTTCACACGGGCACAGCAGGCCACAGCTGCCTCAAAAACCCTCTAATATCGGGCAATTCGGGCAAGTCTCTGCACTCACAAGAGTGAATGGTGTTGACGCACCGAAGCTGTCGCAAGCTTGTGACAAGCGTAGGGGAACACCTGCCCCTATGGGCGGGATTCCGGGACGTAGGGTTCTCCTCATGGCACCGAAGCGCCCCCAGGCATCCCAGCCCCCAGGCAACACCGGAGCTCCGCGCGATAAGCGCCGCGAGTCGCCGCTCGACATCGCGGGACACGGAGTGAAGTTCCTGGGCGTCAGCGTGCTCTCCGGAGTCCTGCTGGCAGGCCTCGCCCTGCCCGCCGTCGGCGCCATCGGGCTGACCGCCAAGGACACGGCGGAGAGCTTCTCCAACATCTCCGACGACTTCAAGACCCCGCCGCTCACCCAGGCGACGCAGATCTTCGACGCCAAGGGCGGCCTGATCGCCAAGGTGTACGAGCGCGACCGCACCGTCCTGACCGCCGACCAGATGTCACCGTTCATGCGGCACGCCCAGGTCGACATCGAGGACGCCCGCTTCTACGAGCACGGCGCCGTCGACCTCAAGGGCGTGCTCCGCGCCATCGGCAAGAACGCCGAGAGCGGCACCACCTCGCAGGGCGCCTCGACGCTGACCCAGCAGTACGTGAAGAACGTCAACGTCGAGAAGGCCGGCGACGACCAGGCCGCGGTGCTGGAGGCGCAGCGCAAGACCCTGGGTCGCAAGATCCAGGAACTCAAGGTCGCGATCAAGCTGGAAGAGGACCTGTCGAAGGACCAGATCCTCACCAACTACCTCAACATCACCTTCTACGGCCACCAGGCCTACGGCATCGAAGCCGCCTCCCAGCGCTACTTCAGCAAGAGCAACAAGGACCTGACCGTCGCCGAGGCCGCCACCCTGGCCGGCATGGTGCAGAACCCGTCGTCCTACGACCCGGTGCGCTACCCCGACAACACGGTCAAGCGCCGCAACGTCGTCATCGACAAGATGCTCGAGAACAAGCACATCACCGCGGACCAGGCCAAGGAGGCCAAGGCCGCCCCGCTGGGCCTGAAGTTCAAGGACCCGCAGAACGGCTGCATCACCGCCCAGGCCGGCATGGGCTTCTTCTGCGACTACGTGCGCCACGTGGTCAAGCAGGACCCGGCGTTCGGCAAGAGCGCCGCCGACCGCAAGAAGCTGTGGGACACCGGCGGCCTGAACATCTACACCACGCTGGACCCGGACAAGCAGGCCGCCGCCCAGAACGCCGTCACCAAGAAGGTCAACGTCACGGACACGGTCTCGGCCGCCGCGACCATGATGGAGCCCGGCACCGGCAAGATCCTGGCCATGGCCCAGACCCGCCCGTACGGCCTGGACCCGAACAAGAACCAGACCGTCGTCAACCTCAACGTCGACTCCGCGATGGGCGGCGGCAACGGCTTCCAGACCGGTTCGACGTTCAAGCCGATCCTCGCCGCGGCGGCCCTGGAGTCGGGCCTGTCGCCCACCCAGCCGTTCCCCTCCGAGAACAAGATCGACTACCCGCAGATGACCACCTGCACGGGCACCTGGAGGAACACCGACAAGCCCAAGGCCACGGTGAAGAACGAGTCGGCCGGCGAGGTCGGCCCGTACGAGCTCAAGCAGGCCATGGCCCTCTCGGTCAACACCTACTTCGTGCAGATGGAGCAGCAGGTCGGCCTCTGCGCGATGAAGCAGATGGCCAACAAGCTGGGCATCACCCAGTCCGCCAAGGGCGACGCCTTCCAGGAGGTCCCCTCGATGGTCCTCGGCACCCTGGAGCTCAGCCCGCTGACCATGTCGAACGTCTATGCGACCTTCGCGGCCCGCGGCAAGTACTGCACCCCGATCGCGATCAACAAGATCAGCACGGTCGACGGCAAGGACGTCAAGGTCCCGCAGACCACCTGCAGCCAGGCCTTCTCCGAGCAGACCGCGGACGCCCTCAACACCGTCCTGCTCAACGTGACCGAGAAGGGCACCGCGGCCGCGCTCAAGCTCGACGACGGCCGGCAGATCGCCGGCAAGACCGGTACCACCGACGAGAAGAAGGCCGCCTGGTTCAGCGGCTACACCCCGTCGCTGGCCACCTCCGTCTGGCTCGGCGGCCCGGCCGGCGGCGTCAAGATGAAGAACATCAACATCGGCGGCAAGCACTTCGACGAGGTGTTCGGCGCCGACGGCCCCGGTCCGATCTGGCAGATCGCGATGAACCAGGCCCTCAAGGGCTCGTCCCCGGAGCAGATCCAGACCATCAACATCCCGGACCCGGCACCCAAGACCGACCCCAACGCCAACCAGACCGGCGGGGCCACGCCGCCGGCCGACCCCAACGCCAACCAGCAGCCCGGCGGCAACCCGCCGCCCCAGGGGAACCCCGGCGGCAACCCCGGTGGCAACCCGGGCGGCGGCAACCCCGGCGGAGGGAACCCCGGCGGCGGCAGCAACAACGCCGGCGGGATGATCGGCGGCGGGTTCACCTTCCCGCCGGGCGTCATCGGCGGGAACAACGGTGGCAACGGCGGAAACGGCAACGGCGGCAAGCACGGCGGCAACAACGGCTGACCGGCCCCCGCCCGGGCACGGCACGATGAAGGGGCGCCCTCCGAGATCACTCTCGGAGGGCGCCCCTTCGGGCTTGGCGGACGGTGCCATCCGGGCCCCTGGCCGACCGGCGCCCCTCGGGCCTTCGGCTCTGGCGGCGGGGCTCAGCCCGTCAGCGCCGCCTTCACCGCGGCAGCCACCCGGCCACCCTCCGCCAGGCCGTCCACCTTCGGCTTCACCAGCTTCATCACGGCACCCATCGCCTGCGGACCGGCCGCCCCGCTCTCGGCGACGGCGGCCGCCACGATCGCGGTCAGCTCCTCGTCGGAGAGCTGCTTCGGCAGGTACCCCGCCAGCACCTCGCCCTCCTCGCGCTCCCGGGCCGCCTGCTCCACCCGGTCGGCGGTGTCGAACGCCTCCGCCGCCTCCCGGCGCTTCTTCGCCTCGCGGCCGATCACCTTCAGCACCTCGTCATCGGACAGCTCGCGCTTCGCCTTACCCGCCACCTCCTCGCTGGTGACGGCGGCCAGCGTGAGCCGGATGGTGGACGAGCGCAGCTCGTCCCGGTCCCTGATCGCAGCCGTGAGGTCCTCGTGCAGCTTCGCCTTGAGCGTCGTCATGGCCCCGAGTCTCCCACCTGCGACGTTCGGTCGCTTGCCATTAACCGGCCCGGCGGCGGGCAACGGGCCCGCCGGCGGCCCCCGTCCTCGCCCTGCTGGCCCGGCACGCCGAACACCACCCCGGAGCGGAGCAGTCCCCCGTATCCGCGCACGGCCACCGGACGTTCACCGGCTGATCCACCGTCTGAGAGCATGGAGCGATGCGACCGCTGTACTCCGTTCCCCTCGGCTTCGCCGCCGCCGGCGCCGCCTGCCTCGCCTACTCCGTCGGGTACGAGGTCCGTTCCTTCCGGCTCCGCCGGGTCGAGGTCCCCGTCCTGCCCCACGGCGCCCGGCCCATCCGGGTACTGCAGGTCTCCGACATCCACATGGTGAGCGGCCAGGGCAAGAAGCAGCGCTGGCTGCAGAGCCTCGCCGGCCTGCGCCCCGACCTCGTCGTCAACACCGGCGACAACCTCTCCGACCCCCTCGGGGTCCCCGCCGCCCTCGACGCGCTCGGGCCCCTCATGGACTTCCCCGGCGTCTACGT
Organism: Kitasatospora sp. NPDC094016; assembly: GCF_040304045.1. Classification (NCBI taxonomy): domain Bacteria; kingdom Bacillati; phylum Actinomycetota; class Actinomycetes; order Kitasatosporales; family Streptomycetaceae; genus Kitasatospora; species Kitasatospora sp. NPDC094016. The sequence continues at coordinate 7,308 of NZ_JBEOUK010000026.1, read as the reverse complement.
CTTCGGCTCCAACGACTACTACGGCCCGGCCCGCAAGAACCCGGCCCGCTACCTCCAGGCGATGCGCAGCGGCGCCCACGGCCTCAACAACGCCGACGGCACCGGCCGCCGCGGCGTCACCGACGCCGTCCACAACCCGTGGGAGAAGCTCCGCGACGGCTTCGACGCGGCCGGCTGGCTCGACCTCACCAACACCCGCGGCCGGCTCACCATCGACGGCCTCGACCTCGAATTCACCGGCCTCGACGACCCGCACATCCGCCGCGACCGCTACAGCGAGGTCGCCGGCGGCCCCTCCCCCGACGCCGACCTCTCCCTCGCCGTCGTCCACGCCCCCTACCTGCGCGTCCTCGACGCCTTCACCGCCGACCGCTACCCGCTGATCCTGGCCGGCCACACCCACGGCGGCCAGCTCTGCATCCCCTTCTACGGCGCCCTGGTCACCAACTGCGACCTCGACGCCCGACGGGTCAAGGGCCTCTCCACCCACCAGGCCGGCGGCCACCGCTCCTACCTCCACGTCTCCGCCGGCTGCGGCACCAACCGCTACACCCCCGTCCGCTTCGCCTGCCCCCCCGAGGCCACCCTCCTCACCCTCACCCCGGCCCCCCGCTGACCTGCACCGGACGCCCGCCAAGAAGCGGATTTCGTGTCTCGGCGAGCGTCCGGTAGAGTTCTACTCGTTGCGAAGGAGACGGAGCAACAAACCGCAGGACCGGGGTGTGGCGCAGCTTGGTAGCGCGCTTCGTTCGGGACGAAGAGGCCGTGGGTTCAAATCCCGCCACCCCGACCCAGTAACACCAGCTCAGGGCCGGTGACCCGCAAGGGTCACTGGCCCTGACTGCTTTCCCCAAGACTCTCGGGGACCTCTGCGAGAAAGCCCTCGTGCAGCCGGCCTTTCGGCCCAGGGCTGACCGGGCTTCAGGTGGTGGAACCGTACCGAGCCTGCACACGTTGCGCGATACGGAGATCGCTTGGCGGATCGGTCGAGGACCCGATGTCGGAGACGAATCGGGAAGACCCCCGCTGCGCGACAGTGGCTGCCTTGCACGTCGACGAGTCTTCCGGCCAGCCAGGTCAGCAGCCGACCGTCGACGTCTTGGTGAACCGTTTCTTTAGCGCTGAGAGGACCGACAGCTTTGCGGATAAACACCCTTCTCACTGTCCCCACCGGCTTTGACGGCTTCGGATCGGTACCAGGGATAGCAGCCGGACGCGTCTTCGTGAATCGGCGGGCGCTGAGCGAGGCAGGTGTGCACCGGCCGCTGCAGGCAGGCATCTGTGGTACCGCGAAGCTCGGCGCGGAGTCGATTGTCGTGTCTGGCGGCTATGAGGACGACCTGGACCACGGCAGCATCATCGTCTACACCGGGCAAGGGGGCCGTGATGCCGACACGGGCCAGCAGGTGGGTCACCAGACGCTCACCCGCGGAAACGCTGCGCTGGCGACCAGCATGGCTACTGGAATCCCGGTGCGAGTCGTACGTGGTTCACAAGGCGATCCCCAGCACTCGCCCGCCGCTGGCTACCGCTACGACGGGCTCTTCCGTGTCGAAGACTTCTGGCGCGAGACCGGTCAGTCCAGCTTCGCGATCTGGCGCTACCGGCTCGCAAAGGTCGCTTCCGAGGAGGCCGTGAGCGCGGGTCCCACCCCTCAGGAACCGGCTGGCACGGAGACGCCGACGCGCTTGGAAGCGACGATTCAGCGGATCGTCCGTAGCACCAAGGTGGCGAACTACGTTAAGCGCGTCCATGACTTCACCTGCCAGGTGTGCGGCACTCGACTTGCCACGCCCACGGGTGCCTACGCAGAGGCTGCTCACATTCGGGCCCTGGGGAAGCCGCACAACGGGCCTGATCTCGCGGGCAATGTGCTGTGTCTGTGCCCCAACCACCACACGCTGTTCGACTTCGGCATGCTGTCCATCGCGGATGACCTGACGATTACCGACCGTGCCACAGGTGCCGGCCTTGGGAAGCTGCGCGAGGCTGACGGCCATCAGATCGACCAGGTGCATCTGGCGTATCACCGAGAACACCACTCCGAGGGTTGGAAGCACGCCCATGACGGGAGCCTCGGCGACGAAGGTGGCGTCGAGGCCAAGGAGTAGCGAGCCAGCGAGTGGAGAGCAGGGCCCTGCCGGAGGTGTTCGGGAGGGCCCTTTGGTGTGGGTGGGGGTGTCAGAGGGTGGTGGGGAGGTCGGCGCGGGAGGTGATGTGGAGTTTGGGGTAGGCCTTGTAGAGGTGGTGGGCGATGGTGCGGGGGCTCAGGAAGAGTTGGGCGGCGATCTCGCGGTTGGTGAGGCCTTGGGCGGCCAGGCGGGCGATCTGGAGTTCCTGGGGGGTGAGGGGGGAGTCGGGGGTGCCGGTGGGGCTGGTGGTGGGGGCCGGGGTGCCGGTGGCGGTGAGTTCGGTGCGGGCGCGGGCGGCCCAGGGGTGGGCGGCGAGGCGTTCGAAGGTTTCGAGGGCGGCGCGCAGGTGCGGGCGGGCGTCGGTGCGGCGGCGGGAGCGGCGCAGCCATTCGCCGTAGAGGAGGGCGGTGCGGGCCTGCTCGAAGGGGCGGTGGGTGCCTTCGTGGAGGTCGAGGGCGGCGCGGTAGGCGGATTCGGCGAGTTCGTCGGGGCCTAGCAGGGCCTGGCAGCGGAGCCGGAGCGCCTCGGTCCAGGGGCGGTCGGTGGCGGCGCTCCAGCGGGCGAAGCGTTCGTAGGGTTCGGCGGAGCGTTCGGGGGTGCCGAAGCGGACGGCGGCTTCGACCAGGTCGGGGACGGCCCGGGTGGCGCTGACGTGGTGCCGGTGGGCGCCGGTGGTGAGGGTGTGCAGGCGGTCGGCGGCGTCGCCGGCGCGGCCGTGGCCGAGGTCGAGCAGGGCGAGTGCCCAGTGGGCCCAGGGGCGGCCGGCGGCGGGGGCGGCGGTCTGCGGGCCGGTGGTGGCGAGGGATTCGGCGGTGAGCCGGGTGCAGCGGTCGGTGTCACCGCCGAGGGCGGCCAGGTAGGCGAGGAGCGCGGTGAGTTGGCTGGTCCACTGGTGCTGGCCGGTGTCGCGGGCGAGGGCGAGGGCTTCGGTGGCGGTGACTTCGGCGTCGCGGTGGCGGCCGTGGAAGAGTTCGGCCTCGGCGAGGAAGAACTGGAGGGTGGGCATCACGCCGATGGTGCCCTTGGCGCGGGCTTCGGCGACGAGTTCGCCGCCGAGTTCGGCGGTCTCGTCGTCGCGGCCGAGGATGAGGGTGGCGCCGCAGAGTTGGACGAGGTCGACGGGGGTTTCGGCGCCGGCCTTGCGGGCTGCCGCGGCGGTGTCGCGGGCGGCGGGGGGCTGTGGTGCGGGCCGACCGAGGGCGGGGAGCACGGCGGCGGGCAGGTGGCGGGCGAGCGGGGCGAGCGGGTCGTCGTCGGCGAGCGGTAGCGCGGCCAGTCGGTCGAGGACGGCGATCACCGGTTCCTCGCCCGCGTACCAGGCGGTGTGGAAGGCCTGGAACAGCATCCGGGCGGCGTGCGGCGCCTCGATGGCGGTGCCGGCGGCGTCGAGCAGCAGCCGGTAGGCGGTCGGGTAGGAGCCGCGCCAGAAGTGCGCGGTGGCCCGGACCTGGTCGAGCAGGGCGTGTGCCAGGGGGTTGTCGGTGCGGGCCCCGGCCTCGTCGGCGAGCGTTTCGGCCTGCGCCAACTTCCCTTCTTCGGTGGCGGCTTCGGCGGCCAGGACGAGGCGGCGGGTGGCGGCGTCGCGCTCCGGAGTGAGGCGGGCGGCCCGTTCGTACGCGGCGGCGGCGCCGCCGTGGGCGCCGCGGGCCTCGGCGCGGACGGCGGTGCGTTCCAGCGCGTCGGCGAGGGCGGCGTCGGGAGCGGTGGCGGCGTGGGCCTGGTGCCAGGTGCGGCGGTCGCCGTCCGGCAGCGCCCCCGCGATGGCCTGGTGGATCGTCAGTCGCTGGTGGTGCGGGGCACGTTGCAGGATGGCGGCGCGCAGGAGCGGGTGGCGGAAGGCGATCCGGCGGTCGGGGGTGACGCTCGCCAGGCCCGACTCCTCGGCGGGGCCGAGGTGTTCGGCGGGGACGCCGAGGGCGGCCGCGGCGGGCAGGACGACGTCGAGTTCGCCGGTCTCCTCGGCGGCGGCGACCAGCAGGAGGGTCTGGGTGGCCGGGGGCAGGCCGGTGACCTGGCCGTGGAAGGCGATCAGCAGCCGACTGGTGAGCGGCAGGCCGCCGGGCGCGGGCGGCGGCGAGCCGGAGGTGTTCGTCTGCGCCCCGGTGGAGATGGGGAGTTCGGTGAGGGCGAGCGGGTTGCCGGCCGCCTCGACGAGCAGCCGCTCGCGGACGGCGGTGGGCAGGCCGGGGCCGGCCCGGTGGTCCAGGAGCCGGGCGGCGTCGGGCTCGGGCAGGCCGGTCAGCCGGAGCTCGGGGAAGCCCGTGGTCGGGAGTTCCGGTGCGGCGCCGCCGGTGCGGGCGGCGAGCAGCAGGGCTACCCCTTCGGCCTGGAGTCGGCGGGCGGCCAGCAACAGGGCGTCGAGGGAGGCGTCGTCCAGCCACTGCGCGTCGTCGAGGACGCACAACAGGGGCTGTTCGGTGGCGAGTTCGGCGAGCAGTCCGAGGGTGGCGAGCCCGACCAGCAGCCGGTCGACCGGGGCGCTTTCCTCGGCGAGTCCGAATGCCGCTTCCAGGGCGCGCCGTTGCTGCCCGGGCAGGGCGTGCAGCCGGTCGAGGCCGGGTGCGAGCAGCAGGCTCAGTCCGGCGAAGGGCAGTTCCGCCTCGTACTCGACGCCCGCCGCCCGGATCACCCGGAACGCCTCGCCCGCCCGCCCGACGGCGTGGTCCAGCAGCGCGGTCTTGCCGATCCCGGGCTCGCCCCGGAGCAGCAGCACCCCGCTGTGGCCTTCGCGTGCCGCGTCCAACAGTCCCGCCACGACGGACTGTTCGTCTTCCCTCCCGTACAGCATGCCCCGACCCTACCGAGGCCCTCCCGGCCGCAGGTACGGGCGGGCACCGCCGATCACACCTACGTACCCCCCGCCGGACGCTACGTACCCCCATGCCGATACGTGACTGATTCGCCCGCGCCGGCCCGTCCCTACCTTGGTGAGCAGCGGGAACGAGCCGCTCAACCACCCACCGGGACACGGGAGAAGACCATGACCGAGATCACCGCCACCGCCCTCCAGCAGCTCGCCGAGCGCTACCTCGCGGTCTGGAACGAGACCGACCCGGCCGCCCGCCGCAAGCTGATCGACGAGGTGTGGGCCGTGGACGGCCGGTACACCGACCCGCTGGCCGCCGTCGCCGGCCGGGACGCGATCGACGCGCTGATCGGCGCGGCCCAGGCCCAGTTCCCCGGGCTGGAGTTCACCCTCGGCCCGGTGGACGCGCACCACGACATCGCCCGGTTCACCTGGAACCTCGGGCCGGCCGGCGCCGAACCGGTGGTGATCGGCTTCGACGTCCTGGTGGCCTCGCCGGACGGGCGGATCGGCTCGGTGTACGGCTTCCTGGACCGCGTCCCGGGCGCCTGACGGCAGGCCGGACGGGTCGGGGGCGACCCCCACCGCTCCCGACCCACTCCCCCCGACCCCACTGAGGAGAAACCGAGATGAGATCCGCCCTGACCGCCCGTCCATCGACCGCTCCCGCCGATGCGAGCAGCAATGCGCCCGGCATTGCGGGCACCACCGCGAGTGCCACCGCGCCCGGGGCCGAGGCGGCGGCCGGCGCCCCGCGCGGCCTGCTGGCGGTCGTCCTGACCGCCACCTTCATGACCGCCCTCGACTTCTTCGTCGTCAACGTCGCCGTCCCGTCCGTCCAGGCCGACCTGGGTGCCGGACCGGCCGCCGTCCAGTGGGTGATCGCCGGATTCAGCCTGGCCCTCGCGGCCGGCCTGGTCACCGCCGGCCGGCTCGGCGACCGGTACGGCCGGCGCCGGGTGTTCGGGCTCGGTCTGGCCCTGTTCACCCTCGCCTCCGCGGGCTGCGGCCTCGCCCCCACCGCCGCCGCGCTGGTCGGCGCCCGGGTGATGCAGGGCCTGGCGGCGGCGCTGATGGGCCCGCAGGTGCTGGCGATCCTGCGGACGGCGTTCAGCGGCGCGGCGCAGGCGCGGGCCTTCGCCCGGTACGGGCTGACCATGGGCGTCGGCGCGGTGTTCGGCCAGTTGATCGGCGGGCTGCTGATCCGGGCGGACCTCTTCGGCCTCGGCTGGCGCAGCTGCTTCCTGATCAACCTGCCGATCGGCCTGGCCGCCCTGGCCCTGGTCCGCCGCTGCCTGCCGGAGTCGCGCGCCCCGCAACGGCCGGGCCTGGACCCGGTGGGCGTGCTGCTGGTCACCACCGCGCTGACCGCCCTGGTGCTGCCGCTGATCCAGGGCCCCGCGCAGGGCTGGCCGCTGTGGACCTGGCTCTGCCTGGGCGGCGCGGTCGCCCTGCTGGCCGGCTTCGTGGTGCACCAGCACCGCACCCGGACCGGCGCCACCGCGCCCGACTCCGGCAGCGACTCCGGCAGCGGCTCCGGCAGCGGCTCCGGCTCCGCCGCCCCGCTGGTCGACACCCGGCTGTTCCGGACCAGGGCCTTCGGCGCCGGTCTGCTCGCCCAGCTCGCCTTCTGGCTCGGCCAGGCGTCCTTCTTCCTGGTGCTCGCCCTGTACCTCCAGCTGGGCCGCGGTCTGGACGCGCTCGGCGCCGGGCTGGTGTTCACGGCGATCGGCCTCGGCTACCTGCTCACCTCCAACGCCACCCACCGCGTCGCCGCCCGCCTCGGCGGGGCCCGGACGATCGCCGCCGGCGGGCTGCTGATGGCCGTCGGGCTGGGCCTGCTCGCCCTCGCGGTGTACGGCGCGCCGGGCGGGAGCGTGTGGTGGCTGACGCCGGGGCTGTTCGTGGACGGCCTGGGGATGGGCCTGGTGATCGCCCCGGTGACCTCCGTGGTGCTGGCCGGGGTCGAGCCCCAGCTGGTCGGGTCGGCCGCCGGTGTGCTGGCCACCGTGCAGCAGGTCGGCGGGGCACTGGGCATCGCGCTGATCGGGCTGCTCTACTACGGCGGGGGCGACCCGGCGGCCGCGTTCGGCCGCAGCGTGACGGCGCTGGCGGTACTGGAACTGGTGCTGGTGGGCCTGGTCCGGCTGCTGCCGCAGAAGGGCTAGCGGGACCGGGCGGGCGCGCACGAGCGGACGGGATCCCGGGAACGGGTGGGATCCCAGGAACGGACGGGATCCCGGGAACGGGTGGGAGGGACGGGGCGGGTGGGGCGGGCGGGTGCCGACCGGCCCGTACCCGCCGGTGCCGCCTCCGCCGTACCCCGCGCAGCAGGGGCCGGGCTACGGCTACGGCACGCAGCAGCCCGCG
>NZ_JBEOUK010000025.1:0-122095 GCF_040304045.1 Kitasatospora sp. NPDC094016 | reverse complement strand
CCTCAAACGCGCCCAGCACCGCAACTGGCCACCACCAATACCGGCAACCGTCACGATCACCCAGCCGGCAACAACCTAAAGTCACCGGCATTGGGGTTAGCCGGCCAGCTCCTTGCCGTACCAGATCTGGGCGTACGGGCCACTGCTGTAGGCGGGGATCTCTCGGTAGCCGTGGCGGGTGTAGAGCGCGCGGGCCTCGACCAGGTCGAGGCGGGTGTCGAGGACGATCCGCCGGGCGCCGAGCGAGCGGGCGGCCTCGTCGACGACGGCGAGCAGCCGGGCGCCGCCGCCGGTGCCGCGCAGGCCGGGGCGGACGAACACCCGGGTCAGCTCGACGGTGTCGGCGTCGCGCCGGCGCAGCCCGGCGCAGGACTGGGCCGCGCCGTCGTAGTGGCCGAGCAGGAAGAGGCCGTCCGGTGCGGAGAGGTCGTCGCTGGGGGAGCCGGCCAGCCCCGACTCCAGTTCCTCGGGGGTGCCTTCGCGGCCGAGGTGCAGGCGGTAGTAGCGGTTGGCCACGTCGTAGTAGTACTCGCGCAGCAGGGCCAGGGCCTCGGGTGCGGTGACGTCCGCCGTGGTGACGGACCAGAGGTGGGCGGTGCGGGGCGCGGTGTCGGTCATGGGCGCATGATCGGTGGTCGCGGGCCCGGTCCGCAATCGGGTTTCGCACGGCCGCCCGGTCGACTCGCCTACCCGGCCGGTTCGGCAAAGGAAGGGCAAGACGCCCGGCGCGTCGTTGCCCCGCACGGGTGATGAGGGGATTGGCGGGGGTGCGCTGCGGGGGAGCAGTGCGTCTATGAACAGATCATCAAATCATCGCATTAATGCGGGTTTGAGGCGGATTCAGGGACGCGTCGCCGGTGGGCGGGCGGGTGTGCGGATCGGCCTGCTGGCCACCGTCTGCCTCTGTGCCGTCGCCGCCGGCTGCGCGGGGCCGGCCGACCCCGCGCGGCCGGCCGTCGTCCCGCCCGCGCCGGGTGCCGTGCCCGTCGTCGAACACGGGGTCGGCCGCCCGCCCGAGGCGCTGCCGGCGCTGCCGGGCCTGGCCCGCAAGGAGGAGGAGGCCGGCACCGAGGCGGTCGCCCGCCGGGAGTCGCAAACCCGGGCGGCCCTGGAGACCGCGCACCGCTGGGGCCTGGAGGCCCCGCCGCTGAAGGCGCCGCCGCGCCCGGCGACCAGGCCGGTGCTGGCCCAGTCGCAGGGCGTGAAGCTCAAGGAGGGACGGCCACCGGTCGTCTACCGGGTGCCGACCGACGAGAAGGTGGTCTTCCTCACCGTCGACGACGGCTCCGAGAAGGACCCGGAGTTCTCCCGGATGGCCGACGAACTCGGCATCCCGCTCAGCACCTACGTCTCCGACTACCTGGCCCGTGAGAACTACGGCTACTTCCGCGACCTGCACGCCCAGGGTGTGGAGATCAACAACCACACCATCAACCACCGCAACCTGAAGGTCCTCGGCTACGACGCCCAGCGCGACGAGATCTGCCGTCAGCAGGACCAGCTGGAGAAGCAGATCGGTGTCCGCCCCCGGCTGTTCCGGCCCCCGTACGGCGAGTACAACGACGACACGCTGCGCGCGGCGGCGTCCTGCGGGGTCCAGGCGGTGCCGCTGTGGAACGAGGAGGCCTTCCCGGACCGCATGGAGTGGCGCTACGACGACCGCAAGCTCCACCCGGGCGACATCATCCTCACCCACTTCCGGGGCACCGACCTCTGGAAGGCCTCGATGCCGGACCTGCTCCGCAAGGTCGTCAACGACGTCACCGCTCAGGGCTTCGCCCTCGGCCGGCTGGACGACTACCTGTAGGAGCTCGCCCGTCGAGGGCCCCGAGGATCAGCCGAGCGAGAGGGCGTCGAGGTACACCCAGGCGCCCTCGTGCCGGACGAACCGGCTGTGCTCGGTGAGCACGCCCTGCTCGCGGCCCTCGGTCCAGTGCGCCCGGAAGGCGACCGTGCCCTCCGCGTGGAAGGCGCCGCCCTCGGTGGTGGACACCACCTCCAGGCCGGTCCAGCGCAGCGCCGGGTCGAAGTCCACCTCGGCGGGCCGGGTGTCCGGGTGCCAGGTGCGCAGCAGGTAGGCCTCGTCCTGGGCGGCGAAGGCGCTGTACCGCGAGCGCATCAGGGACTCGGCGGTGGTGGCCGCCGTCTGGCCGCGGTGCAGCCGCCCGCAGCAGTCGCCGTAGGCGGCGGGCAGGCCGCAGGGGCAGGGGGAGGAGGGCAGCAGCCGGGGCGCGGCGGCGGCGCGGGGCGCGGGGTGACGTCGGGACATGCGGTCCATTCTCTCCTCCCGGCCCCGGCCGCCCCGACCGGGGCCGGTGGGGCGTCCGGGTGCGGGTGCTCAGCAGCGGGCGGAGTCCGGTTCGCCGAACCAGGCGCGCAGCGCGCGCAGCAGCCCGTCCGGATCCTCCTCCCCGGGCGCGGCGGCCCAGGCGATGTAGCCGTCCGGGCGTACCAGCAGCGCGCCGGCGGGCGGTTGCGGGCAGTCGGCCGTGAGGACGTCCACCCGGCCCTTCCAGCCGGCCGCGAGGTCGGCGAGCCGTGGTGGGCCCTCCGCGAGGTCGAGCAGCAGGGCCCGGCCGCCGCGGGCCAGTTCGGCGAGCCGGGTGGGGCCGGTGGCGGTGGTCAGCGGGAGGTCCGGCGCGAAGCCGCCGGCGAGCGGGTGCGGGCAGTCGGTGTCGTACCGGACGTCGCTGCCCGCCATGAGCGCGGCGATCCGCCCGAGGTTGTCCTGGTACGCGAGCAGCTCGCCGAACAGGGCGCGCAGGGCGGTGACGGCCGGGCCCGGGGACATCAGGGCCATCTGGGCCTGCGAGTGCATGAAGACCCGCTCGCCGATGGGGTACCGCTCGCGGTGGTAGCTGTCCAGCAGGCCGGGCGGGGCCCAGCCCCGGAGGTCGGCGGCCAGCTTCCAGCCGAGGTTCGCGGCGTCCTGGAGTCCGAGGTTGAGGCCCGGACCGCCGGTGGCGGCGTGCACGTGCGCGGCGTCGCCGACCAGCAGCACCCGGCCCTCGCGGTAGCGCTCGGCGAGCCGGGTGTTGTGTCCGACCTGGCGGCGCGGGGTGTGCGCGCCGGGCGTGTCGGCCGGGGCGAGCGGCAGGTCGGCGCCGGTCACCCGGCGGACGCTGGCGCGCAGTTCGTCCAGCGTGGCCGGCACGGTCTCGTCGACGGGTGGCCCGTCCCACTCCATGGTGGCCATCATGGCGAGTTCCGGGCTCATCGGGGCGAGCACGAACACGCCGTGCGCGGTGCGGGTGTGGGTGAACGGGCGGAACGGCGTCGGGCAGCCGGGCAGCAGCACCTCGCCGGTGTCGAGCACCTGCAGCCCCTCGGGCGGGCGCACGTGGGCGATGCGCGCGACGGGGTCGGGCGAGGTGACCCCGGGGAAGCCGATCCCGGCCAGTTTGCGGACGGTGCTGCGGCCGCCGTCGGCGCCGACCAGGTAGCGGGAGCGCAGCGGCGCCGGCCCGTCCGGTCCGTGGACCTCGACGGTCACCCCGGCCTCGTCCTGGGTCAGGCCGGTGACCTCGTGGCCGTGCCGCACGGTCACGCCGAGTTCGCGGGCCCGCTCCGCCAGGGCCTGCTCGATCCGGTGCTGCGGCACCGGCAGGGCGTACAGCGGGTTGCCGTCGAGCTCCCGGAGGTCCAGCGGGAACGCGCCGAACACGAAGCGGGGCACCGGGGTCGGGGCGCCCGCGCCGCCGAGCCGCTCGTACAGGCCGCGGTGGTCCAGCAGCCGGATCACCTGGCCGACCAGCCCGTTCGCCTTCTGCTCCGACGAACGTTCGGCCAGCCGGTCCAGCACCACCGGCCGGACTCCGGCCAGCGCCAGTTCGCAGGCCAGCATCAGCCCGTTCGGGCCGGCGCCGGCGATGATGACATCGTGGGTCATGGTAAATCCCCCTGTGCGACGGTGAGTTCACGAAGACGACGGGTCGGGGAGGCCGGCCGCCAGCTGCCGCAGTGCCTCCGCCAGGAGCGGTTGCAGCGGTACCGGCGGGTCGGCGCGCAGCCATACGTCGCTGGCCGCCTTGAGCGCGGCCAGGATGCCGGCGGCGACCAGTCTGGGGTGGAGGCCGCCGGGGTCGGCCCCGGTCCGGGCGGCCACCGCCGCGGTGAGCTCGGCCTCGGCGTCCGCGCCGGCGCGGGCCAGCTCGGCCTGGAGGGCCGGTTCGCGCAGCAGTAGCCGCACCGCGGCGGTCCACTTCGGGTCCGGCTGCTCCGCCGCGCCGTCGAAGGGCGCGAGGGTGGCCCGGGTGAGCGCCTCCCAGAGCGGTTCTGCCGCGGGCCGCTCGCGCAGCGCCTCGCCGACGAGCCGGATGCGGTCGCAGTGCCGGGAGACGATGGCCTCGGCCTTGCTGGAGAAGTAGTTGTTGTAGGTGCGCGGCGACACCCCGGCCGCGGCCGCGATGTCCTCCACCCGGACGTTCTCCAGGCCCCGTTCCACCGCCAGGCGCAGTGCGGCCCAGCTCAGTGCCTCCCGGGTCGCGGCCTTCTTCCGTTCCCGCAGACCGATCTGACTGTTCGTCACGACCACCACTCTCCCCGGAAGTCTGCGTGACGCGCAAGAGTGCGTGCCACGCAACTTTTTCCAGCCGACATCCCGGGCGGATCCGCTCCGGCGGGGTTGCGAGGAGTCGCGCGGCGGCTCGGCGAGTCGCCCCGTCCACCCGGGTGGTCACTGATAGTAGTGGCCTGGTTGCGGAGCGGTCTCCCGCGCCGGTTCGGCGGGACGGTTCGACAGGGCGTCCCGACAGCACACCTCGACAGGACATGAGGAGCGGTCATGGGTGGCAGACAGCGTCCGCCGGGAGCGCGGACCCCTCGGCAGGGCAGGCCCGTCGCGGGCGGCCGGGTGAACGCCCGGGCGGAGATCGCCCGGCTGGAGGGCTATCTCGCCTGGGAGGCCGAGGTGGCGGCGGCCGAACGGGACGCCCGGGCCTTCGCCGGGCAGTTCCCGTGGCTGCCCGCCGCGGAGCGGGAGAGCCTGGAGCAGGCCTACGCCGCCGACCGGCTGCGCTACGCCGAGGAGGTCGTCGACCGCGCCGTCGAGCGCTGCCGCCGGTTGGCCGCCCGCTACCGCAGCGAGTGCCGCCGGATCTGCGCCCGCTGGGCCGCGCTCTGCCTCTCCGTCACCCTGGCGGCGGCGCTGTTCGCCGTCGTCCCGGCGGCCCTGCGGGCCTGACGTGCGGGCCCGAGCCGGGCCGATCCGCAGGCACGCCCGAGGGCCCGCCGCGCCGTCATCGGCGCGGCGGGCCCTCGGGCGTCCGCGGGGATCAGTGGTGGCCGTGGCCGCTGCTGATCTCCTGGTGCTCCTCGGCGGTGGGCTTGGCGATCTGGCTGCCCTCGCCGTAGAAGCCGCGGGACAGCTTGGCCCTCGTCCGGGCGAACAGTCCGGCCTTGCGGACCACCCCGTTCTCGTCCACCTCCGGCGGCAGGTCCTCCGGCTGCGGCTGCTCGTGCGCGGTGAGGGTGAACATCCGGCCCGGCGGGAGCGGGGCGTGCACCTCGACGAACTCGCCGTGCTGGAGCCGGTTGATGACGCCGGTCTCCCGGCCGTGCAGCACCTTCTCCTTGTCGCGCCGCTGCAGGCCCAGGCACCACCGCTTGGTGATCACGAAGACGACCACCGGCACGACGAAGAAGCCGGTGCGCACCGCGTAGGTGATCGCGTTGATCGACAGGTGGAAGTGGGTGGCGAGCAGGTCGTTGCCGCCGCCGGCCAGCAGGATCAGGTAGAGGCCGATCCAGGCCGCGCCGAAGGCCGTGCGCACCGGTGCGTTGCGCGGCCGGTCGGCGATGTGGTGCTCGCCGCGGTCCCCGGTGACCCAGGCCTCCAGGAACGGGTAGCACCAGATGATCAGCAGCACGGTCGGGAAGATCATCAGCGGGACGAACACCCCGAGGTTCAGGGTGTGGCCGCCCCAGACGCTGATCTCCCAGCCGGGCATCACGCGCACCAGGCCCTCGGAGAAGCCCATGTACCAGTCCGGTTGGGCGTCGGTGGACACCTGGTCGGGCCGGTAGGGGCCGTAGGCCCAGATCGGGTTGACGGTGGCGATCGCCGACATGAACGCGACCACGCCGAAGACGAGGAAGAAGAAGCCGCCGGCCTTGGCCATGTAGACCGGCATCAGCGGCATGCCGACCACGTTGTCGTTGGTCCGGCCGGGCCCGGCGAACTGGGTGTGCTTGTGGTAGAAGACCAGGATCAGGTGCGCCGCGAGCAGGCCCACCATGACCCCCGGGATCAGCAGGACGTGCACGGTGAACAGCCGCGGCACGATGTCCTGGCCGGGGAACTCGCCGCCGAACATGAAGAACTGCAGGTACGAGCCGACGATCGGCACGGCCAGGACGGCACCCTCCATGAACCGGATTCCGGTGCCGGAGAGCAGGTCGTCCGGCAGCGAGTAGCCCATGAAGCCGTCGAACATGCCGAGGAACAGCAGCAGCGCGCCGAAGACCCAGTTGATCTCGCGGGGCTTGCGGAACGCGCCGGTGAAGAAGACGCGCATCATGTGCGTCAGCATCGAGGCGACGAACACGATCGCCGCCCAGTGGTGGACCTGGCGCATCAGCAGGCCGCCGCGCACCTCGAAGCTGATGTCGATGGTCGAGGCGTAGGCCTCCGACATCTGGATGCCCTTGAGCGGGACGTACGAGCCGTCGTAGATGACCTCGCCCATGCTCGGCTTGAAGAAGAGGGTCAGCCAGACGCCGGTGATGATGATGATGACGAAGGTGTAGAGCGCGATCTCGCCCAGCATGAAGGACCAGTGGTCCGGGAAGATCTTGCGCAGATTGGCCTTGGCCAGGGAGTAGATGCCGACCCGGCCGTCGGTCCAGTCGGCCAGGGCCTCGGCCTTGTTCGCGGGGTTGGCGCGCGTGCTGGTCACCGGTCCCGGCTGCGACTGCTGGTCGGTTCTCACGACGGACTCCCCGGCGTCCTCGGCGTGCCGGGCTGGAGGCCCGCCGGCAGAGACGCCGGCCGGCGAAGTGTTGTGATCATGGGACCTCTCGATACGGGCCCGCCGGCTGAACCGGCACGCGGAGCGGGTGACCCACCGGCCCGTTGCTCAGGGTGATGAAGCGCTTACTCTGTCATGCTGTCGGCAGGGGGCCGACTGTGCACGTCCATCGGTCCGTACGGCCGCGCGTGTCGGGCCGGACGGGGGGTCCTGGCGTCCGATCGGCCGCCGGACGGGTGGCGGTGCTGCGCCCGGGTGCCGCTGAACCGTTTCGGCGCGCGCCGCGTCCGGAGGTCGCGCGATACCGGGCCTACGCTGCGCCAATGGTGGATCACCCTGAACTCTTCGAGGACGTCACCGCGGCCCTCGCCCGCGCCGGAATCGACGCCGGGCCGGGCCCGTCCCTGCTGCGGATCGGCCACCGGCCGCCGGGGGTGGCGGTCGGCTGGTCGCCGGGGGAGGTGCCGGACGGGCCGCCGTCCCGGGGAGCGCGCGAGGCGGTCAGCGGTGCGGCCGCCGTCGTGCTGCGCGAGTGCGGCTACCTGGTCGCCGAGACGGCCGGCGGCGAGCTGCTGGTGACGCCCGCCGCCGCACCGGTGGCGGTGCCGGCGGAGCCGGAGACGGTGCCGGAGCAGTGGTGGGGCTGAGCCGGGCCGACTCGGCAGCCCTCATACCGAACCCTTACCTGAACAGGGGGTCCTGTTGACCACGGTGACTCTAAGGTTTGCCTAAGCTAAGTCGAAGCGCCCTGGACCCTCGTGTCCGGGGCGTTCGGCTGTGCCGCGCCGCCGCCACCCGCGGCGGGCCGCCGAGTTCAGGTACGACCCGGGGTGACCGGGGGAGGAGCCCGCTGCATGTGGGATGAGGCGTTTCCCAGTTTTCTGATCGGGCTGCGCGAAGGTCTGGAAGCCGGACTGATCGTGTCGATCCTGGTCGCCACGCTCGTCCGCTTCGGACACAAGGCCCGGTTGCCGCAGGTGTGGACCGGCGTCGCGGCGGCGATCGCGCTCAGCCTCAGCTTCGGCGCAGTGCTCACCTTCACCGCCGCCAACCTCTCCGGCCACGCCCAGGAGGCGTTCGGCGGGGTGCTGAGCCTGATCGCGGTCGGCTTCGTCACCGCGATGGTGTTCTGGATGCGCCGCTCGGCGCGCACCCTCTCCGCCGACCTGAAGGAGAAGGTCCAGGCCTCGCTGGCGATGGGCGCCGGCGCACTGGTGCTCACCAGCTTCCTGGCCGTCGGCCGCGAAGGCCTGGAGACCTCGCTCTTCCTGTGGACCAACGTGCGCACCGCCGGGGAGTCCACCGGGCCGCTGCTCGGCGCGGCCGTCGGCCTGGTGCTCTCGGCCGGCCTCTGCTGGGGCCTGTACCGGCGGGCGCTGAAGATGAACCTCACCCGGTTCTTCACCATCACCGGCGCCGGCCTGATCGTGGTCGCGGCGGGCGTGCTCGGCTACGGCCTGCGCGACTTGCAGGAGTCCGGGCTGGTCGGCGGCGGCAGCTCGTACGCCTTCGACCTGAGCGGCCACCTGGACGCCTCCTCCTGGTACGCCACGCTGGTGCAGGGCACCCTCAACCTGACCGTCACCATGACGGTCCTCCAGGTCGTCGGCTACCTCGCCTACCTGTGCATCGTGATGACGCTGTTCGTCGAGGGCGTCCGCGGCGGCAAGACCGCGCCGGCCGCCGGGAAGGCGGCGCAGGGTCAGGGGACGGCACAGGGCGGGGAGACGGCGCAGGGTCAGGGGACGGCACAGGGCGGGGAGACGGCGCAGGGCGAGAAGGCCGGTGCGGCCGCGCCCGAGGGCGCCGGGCCGGTGCGGTCCGGGCGGCCGCGCTGGGTCGTGCCGGCCGCGCTGGTCGCGGTGCCGGTGGTGGTCGCCGGGGCCGTGATCGCGGCCAGCGACGGCAAGCAGAGCAGCTCCGCCACCGTGTCCGTCTCCGAGCAGGAGTGCGGCAAGGGCTTCGGCACCCCGCTGCCCGGCCAGCAGGTGTTCCAGATGCACAACACCGGCGCCAAGGTCTCCGAGGTCTACCTGGTCAACCCGGCCAGCGGCGCCGTCTACGGCGAGATCGAGGGCCTGGCCCCCGGCACCACCCGCGCGCTGACCGCGACCATCGGCTCCGGCGACTACGCCTGGCGCTGCGTGCCCACCGGCGGCACGTCCGTCACCTCGGCCGCCGTGCACGTCACCGGCGGCGGCCAGGTCAAGGCCGTCAAGCCGGTCGCCGAGGACGACCTCAAGGGCCCGCTCGACGCCTACAAGGACTACGTCGGCAAGGGCCTCGCGACGCTGCTGACGCAGACCCAGAAGCTCCAGGCCGACGTCCACGGCGGCGACCTCGCCACCGCCAAGGCCGACTGGCTCACCGCCCACCTCCAGTACGCCTCGCTCGGCGCCGCCTACGGCACCTTCGCCGACCTCGACGGCAAGATCAACGGGCGGCCCGACGGGCTCGCCGACAAGGCCCAGGACAAGGACTTCACCGGCTTCCTGCGCCTGGAGTACGGCCTGTGGCACGGCCAGTCCGCCGCCGACCTGACGCCCGTCGCCGACCAGCTGGCCGCCGACGTCGCCAAGCTCGGGCAGGACTTCCCCGGCCAGGACTTCGACCCCGGAGACCTCCCGCTGCGCGCCCACGAGATCCTGGAGAACACCCTCCAGTTCGAGCTCACCGGCGACACCGACCAGGGCAGCGGCACCAACCTGGCCACCACCCAGGCCAACCTGGCCGGCACCCGGGAACTGCTGACCGTCCTGCAGCCGCTGCTCGACGAGCGCGACCCGCAGCTGCTCACCCGCGTCGACGCCGGGATGAAGCGGGTCGGCGACCTGGTCGCCGCCGCCCACAAGCCCGAGGGCTGGACCGCACTGGAGCAGCTCCCCGCCGACGCCCGCCGCCAGCTCGACGGCGCCACCGGCGAACTGCTCGAAGACCTCGCCCCCATCCCCGCCCTGCTCGAGATCCGGAAGGCCGCCTGATGACCGACCACACCGCTGCCACCGGAGGCTCCTGCCCGTTCCCGCACGCCGCCGTGCCCGCCCCGGCCGTCGCCGAAGGCGGCTGCCCGGCCGGCCCGGCCCGCCGCAGCTTCGTCCGGACCGCCCTCGGCGCCGGCGCCGGAGCGGCCGTCCTGGCGGGCGGGGCGTTCACCCTGGCCGCCGGCCCGGCCTCCGCCGGGGACAGCCGCCAGGCGAAGAGCGGGGCCGTCCCCTTCCACGGCGACCACCAGGCCGGCGTCATCACCCCGGCCCCCGGCTACGCGGCCTTCGTGTCCTGCCAGGTGATAGCCCAGGACCGCAAGGGCCTGGAGGACCTCCTCAAGACCCTGACCGAGCGGATCCGCTTCCTCACCGCCGGCGGCACCCCGCCCGACCTCGGCGTCGGCGCGCCGCCCGCCGACAGCGGCATCCTCGGCCCCACCGTGCCCACCGACAACCTGACCGTCACGGTCGGCGTCGGCGCCTCGCTGTTCGACGACCGGTACGGGCTGGCCAAGGCCAAGCCGACCAAGCTGGCCCCGATGAAGACCTTCCCCAACGACAATCTGCAGGCCGCCGAACTCCACGGCGACCTCTCGCTGCAGATCTGCGCCGACCGTCAGGACACCGTGCTGCACGCGCTGCGCGACATCACCCGGCACACCCGCGGCGCGATGCAGATCCTCTGGCGGATCGACGGCTTCCAGAACGAGTCCCGCCCGGACGGCGCCCAGCGCAACCTGCTCGGCTTCAAGGACGGCATAGTCAACCCCGACACCACCTCCGCCCGCGAGATGGACCGGCTGATCTGGGTCACCGACGGGCTGGGCGAGCCCGCCTGGGCGACCGGCGGCAGCTACCAGGTGATCCGGATCATCCGGATGCTGATCGAGTTCTGGGACCGCGTCACCCTCTCCGAGCAGGAGAAGATGTTCGGCCGCCGCCGCGACACCGGCGCGCCGCTGGACGGCCGCCAGGAGACCGACGCGCCGGACTACGGCAAGGACCCGGAGGGCAAGGCGATCCCGCTCAAGGCGCACATCCGGCTCGCCAACCCGCGCACCGCCGACACCGACACCTCGCGCATCCTGCGCCGCGGCTTCAACTACGACCGGGGCGTCGACCAGGCCGGCAACCTGGACATGGGCCTGGTGTTCTGCTGCTACCAGCAGGACGTGGTGCGGCAGTTCGAGGCCACCCAGACCCGGCTCATCGACGAGCCGCTGGTCGACTACATCTCGCCGACCGGCGGCGGGTACTTCTTCGTCCTGCCGGGCGTGAAGGACAACGCCGACTGGCTCGGGCGCGGGCTGCTCGCGGCGGTCTGACGGCCGTCTGGCGGCCGTCTGACGGCGGCCTCACGGCGGCCGACGTTCGCCGGGCCCCGGGCCCCGGGTGCCGCCACGTGCCCGGGGCCCGGCGGCGTTGCGCGCGCCCCGGTGCCGTGACGCGGGCGGGAGTTCGAGGACACGCCCTACGGGCCGAGGGTGAAGCCGATCACCGCGCCGCCGCCGTCCCGGTTGGCGGCGAAGGCCTCGCCGCCGTGCGAGCCGGCCACCTCGTGCACGATGGCCAGGCCCAGCCCCGAACCGGGCAGGCTGCGCGCGGCGGTGGCCCGGTAGAAGCGGTCGAAGACCCGGGAGAGGTCGGCCTCGTCGATCCCCGGCCCGCCGTCGCGCACCTCGACCCGGCGGCCGCGCACCACCACCTCGATCGGGGCCGTCCCGGCCGGGTCGAACTTGGCGGCGTTGTCCAGCAGGTTGCCCACCGCCCGGGCCAGCGCGTCCGGGCGGGCCGTGACCACCGTGTCGTCGGCGTCCACGGTGATCTCCCGGCCGCTGCGCCGCCGGGCCTGTGCGGCGGCCTCGCGCACCAGCTCGGCCAGCACCAGCTCGGCCGGCTCCTCGTCGGCCTTCCGGTCCGCGGCGAGTGCCACCAGCTCCTCCACCAGCAGCGTCAACTCCCTCGCCTCCTCGGCCAGATCGGCCATCAGCGCGGCCTGTTCGGCGGGCGGCAGACGGTCCAGGCTGGGCAGGACCGAGAGGTTGGTGCGCAGGCTGGTCAACGGGGTGCGCAGCTCGTGCCCGGCGTCCTGGACGAGCCGGCGCTGGTTCTCCTTGGCCGTGGCGAGCCGGCCCAGCATCCGGTCGAAGGCCCGGCCGAGCCGGCCGACCTCGTCCGTCCCGGCGGCCGGCACCGGAACGTCCAACCGCCCGCTGGCGGCGACCAGTTCGGCCGCGTCGGTGAGCCGGACCAGGCGGCCCGTGATCCGCCGGGCGAGCAGCCGGCCGGCCCCGCCCGCGAGCACCGCGACCACCGCCACCGACACCCCGGTACGGATCCGCAGCGTCGCCAGCAGGTGCTCGGTGGGGCCCAGTTGCTGGGCGATCTGCACCGCGCCGCGGCCGCCGCCGAGTGAGACCACGGCCACCCGGTAGGTGTCGCCGTGCACGGGCCGAAGCCCGGACGACGTCTGGCCGGGGTCGTCGGAGCGGGCGAGGGAGCGGTCCTCCGGGGTCGGCCGGAAGTCGATCCGGGCGGTGCCGGGCAGCACCTCCCCGTCGGGGCCGAGGGACTGCGAGGTGACCCGGATCGGGCGCAGCAGATCCTCGCTCAGGCCGCCCGTGCCGTTGAAGTCGCCGGGGAACAGCATCTCCCGGCCGACCTGCTGGTGCACCGCCTGGACGGCCGCGGTGAAGTCGGCGGCCTCGTCGTCCCGGATCAGCCGGGCCGCGGAGCGGTAGCCGAGCGCGCCGATCAGCACCGCGACCAGGGCGGCCATCGCGGCGAAGGCGAGCGAGACGGTGGTGCGCAGCCCCGGTCGCGGCCACAGCAGCCGCGGCCGGTCCCGGCCGGTCACGACTCGCGCAGCGTGTAGCCGACGCCGCGGACGGTGTGGATCAGCGGTGTCAGGCCGGGCCGGTCCAGCTTGCGGCGCAGGTAGCCGATGAACACCGCGAGGTTCTTCGAGCCGGGGCCGAAGTCGTAGCCCCAGATCCGCTCGTACACCGTGGCCTGGTCGAGCACCGAGCCCGCGTGCCGGGCCAGCAGCTCCAGCAGGTCGAACTCGGTCCGGGAGAGCTCCAGCTCCTGCCCGGCCCGCCAGGCCCGCCGGGCGTGCGGTTCGACCCGCAGGTCGGCCACCGCGAGGACGCCCCCGGCGGGTTCGGGCGGGTTGCGGCGCAGCAGGGCGCGCAGGCGGGCGAACAGCTCGTCCACGTCGAAGGGCTTGACCAGGTAGTCGTCGGCCCCGGCGTCGAGCCCGGCGATCCGGTCCGGGACCTCGACCCGGGCGGTGAGCATCAGGACCGGGGTGCGGTCGCCGTCGGCGCGCAGACGGCGGCAGACCTCCAGGCCGTCCGGGCCGGGCATCATCACGTCCAGTACCAGCAGGTCAGGGCGCTGCTCCGTGAGGGCGGCCAGGGTCTGCGCGCCGTCTGCGGCGGTGCTCACCCGGTAGCCCTCCAGTTGGAGGGCGCGGGTGAGGGAGTCGCGGATGGCCCGGTCGTCCTCGGCGATCAGCACGGTGTGGGTCATGGCCCCGATTCTCCCCGGCGCGCCCACGGCGGCGTCCGGCGGGTCCGGGCGGTGGCGGCGTGCGACGGGTTCGCGGGTTCGCAGGTCCGGGCCTGGGTGGTGGCCGGGCCGGGCGCGGCTTTCGCAGCGCCGGGGACGGGCGTACGGTGGCCACACGGTGGCATGTCCGCCGGGGGTGCCACCGGGTCCTTGTCGGCACACCCCGCCGGAGGCCGCGATGGCAGACCGGATGGCCTTCCTCACTACCCCGCGCGCCGAGCGCGAGCGGCGGGACGCACAGCAGCGACTGGGGGACTCCCGGGAGGTGTACCGGCCGCGGGCACCGCTGCCGGTGGTGGGCGGGCAGGCGGCCCGGTGCATGGACTGCGGGCTGCCGTTCTGCCACCACGCCTGCCCGCTGGGAAACCTGGTGCCGGAATGGAACCGGCTGGTGGCGGACGCGGACTGGCGGGCCGCCGCCGCCCGGCTGCTGGCGACCAACAACTTCCCTGAGTTCACCGGACGGCTCTGCCCGGCGCCCTGCGAGAGCGCGTGCGTGCTGGCGATCGACGGCGCGGCGGTGACGATCAAGAACGTCGAGCTGGCGATCACCGACCGGGCCTGGGAAGAGGGCTGGGACCTGCCGCAGCCGCCCGAGCGGGGCACCGGGCGGCGGGTGGCCGTGGTCGGCTCGGGCCCGGCGGGCCTGGCCGCCGCGCAACAGCTGACCCGGGCCGGGTACGCCACCACGGTGTACGAGCGGGCCGACCGCCTGGGCGGGCTGCTGCGCTACGGGATCCCGCCGTTCCGGCTGGAGAAGCACCGGCTGGACCGGCGGCTCGACCAGATGCGGGCCGAGGGGACGGCCTTCCGCACCGGGGTGTTCGTCGGCCGGGACCTCGCGGCCGGGGAACTGCGGGCCGGGTGCGACGCGCTGGTGGTGGCGGTCGGCGCGACCGCCTGCCGGGAGCTGGCGGTGCCGGGGTGCGCCCTGCCGGGCGTGCACCAGGCGATCGACTACCTGACCTGGGCGAACCGGGTCGACGAGGGCGACCTCGCGGCCCCGCCGGTATCCGCCGAGGGCCGGCACGTGGTGATCGTCGGCGGCGGGGACACCGCGGCCGACTGCCTGGGGACGGCGCTGCGCCAGGGCGCGGCCTCCGTCACCCAGCTCGACATCAACCCGTGCCCGCCGGTGCGCCGGGCGCCGGGGCAGCCCTGGCCCGTCCACCCGAAGGTGTACCGGGAGACCACCTCGCACGAGGAGTCGGGGGCCGCGGGGGCCGGTCCCCGGGTGTTCGCGGCGACCACGGTCGGCTTCGAGGCCGGACCGGACGGCCGGCTGGCCGCCGTCCGCTTCGCCGAGGCCGAACCGGCCGACCGCAGCCCCCGGGCCGGCACCGAGCGGAGCGTCCCGGCGGAGCTGGTGCTGCTCGCGCTGGGCTTCAGCGGCCCGGAGCCGGACCAGGGGCTGATCGCCCAACTCGGCCTCACCACCGGCCCGGACGGCGCCCTGACCCGGGACGACGACTTCGCCGGCGGCGCGCCGGGCGTCTTCGTCGCCGGGGACGCCGGGCGCGGGCAGTCACTGATCGTGTGGGCGATCGCCGAGGGGCGGGCGGCGGCCGCGGCGGTGGACCGCCATCTGCGCGGCGGCACCGAACTCCCGGCGCCGATCCGGGCGTCGGCGCGGGCGCTCACGCTCTGAGGGGCGTGCGGGCGTTCACGTGCTGAGGGGTGTGCGTGCGGTCACGTGCTGAGGGGTGTGCGGGCGTTCCCGCTCCGAGGGGCGCGTGGGCGGGCCCGGCCGCCCTGCCGCACCTCCGCGCAACCCGTTGCGGTTTGGGGTATCTGCTGCCGGTGCGGTGAGCGGGGCCGGGCCCGGTCGGTTTCGGGTCAGAGCAGCGGCAGCCGGCGGAGGAAGACGTCAGGGGCCTGGTTGGTGTCGCCCGGGACGAGCGTGCCGTCCTCGGAGGTGAACAGCACCGTGGTGCCGAGGGCGTCGACGAACGGCCGCTCCGAGGCGCCGGCGGTCTGCGAGCCGTCCGTCGCCACGCTGACCCGCTCGGTGCGGCCGGTCCACAGATCGCGCCGGAAGACGTCCCCGGCGTTGTTGGTGTCCCCTGGCACCAGGTTCGCCGCGTCGGAGTCGAAGTAGACCCAGCGGGCGTCGGCGGTGATCTGCGCGTGGTAGGAGTCGCCGGAGGTCTTCGTCCCCGGGAGCCCGGCGCTGACCAGGGTCTCGGTGTCCTCCTCCAGGTCGCGGACGTACACCTCGAAGTGGTGTCCCCGGGGGCCGTTGCCGTCCTGGAGCAGCGCCGAGTAGACGGCGTAGCGGCCGTCCCGGCTGAGCGCCGGGGAGGCCGCCCCGCGGTAGCCGCCCGCCCCGTCCGTGCTCACCAGGACGCTCTGCTCGTCGCGGAGGTCGCGGACGTAGAGGGGGTAGTAGCGGGGCTTGAGGATCGCCGGCTGGTCGTCGTGCCGGAAGGAGTCGCGGACGAACTCCTCGTCGGAGACGCCGTCGAGATCGGCGGCGGCCTTCGCGGCGAGGGCGCCGGGCTTGTCCTGGCCGATGATGTTGGTGGCCTTGGAGATGAAGCCGACCGAGCCGCCGTCCCCGCTGATCACCGGCTCGGCGGAGGAGGCGTTCGCCTCGGTGCCGTCCGCGCCGACGCTGACCAGGCGGGTCCCGCCCGTCGACCGGTCGGTGACGTAGATGTTGCCGCCCGTCCAGGTGACCGTGCCGGGGGCCAGGTCGGAGCGGTTGGACTGGTAGGCGACGTACCGGCCGTCCCAGCTGATCGACGGGTGGCTGGACTGCCGGCCGGCCTGCGGCTTGGCCGGGTCGTGGCCGGTGGACACCAACTCGGTGGTCCCCGTCCAGCGGTCGTGGACGTAGACGTCCTCGAAGCCGAGGTTCCCGCCGGGGGCGAGGTTGGTGGCGTAGGAGCTGAACGCCACGTAGCGGCCGTTGCCGCTGATCGTGGCGTTGAAGGAGTCGTCGGTCGCCTGGGCGCCGTTCGCGCCGGTGCTGACCCGTTCGGTGCGGCCGGTCCACAGATCCCGGACGAAGACGTCCAACTTGCCGTTGGTGTCGCCGGGAACCAGATTGGTGGCCTTCGAGGTGAAGACGGCGAAGCGGCCGTCGGCGCTCAGACCGGCGGCGTCCGAGGCGCCGTCGGGCTGCGCCTGGCCGAGCCCGACGGACACCCGTTCGGTGCGGCCGCGCGGTGCGTCCGCCTGGGCGGGCGTCGCCACCGTGACGGCGGCCAGCGCGGCCGCCGCCAGCGCGCCGGCCGCGCGCAGCAGGTGTGGTGCGGAACGTGTGCGAGTCATCCGGTTCCTCCCCTGGGTGCGGCCGGCCGCGTCGAATTCCCCGGCGGCCGGCTCGTGGTGAGCCAACCGCCGAGTGCGGCGGGAGGTCAACGACGCCCGCCCGGGAGCGGCGGAATCGCGTCACCGGGAGGAGACGGAGAGGGTGATGGATCGGGTGCACACGGCTTTTGCCAGCACCCCGCGGCAGATGCGTCGGAGGGGGTTCGGGTGGACGGTGGCAAGCGGGTGGAGGCGTCGGTCGAGGTCCGCTACACGCCGACGACCGCGGACTTCCGGGCGGCCTTCGCGGCCCGGGCCCGGGGTACGGCGGCGGGTCGACGGTCCCGGCGGTCGAGGTACCTGACCGCCTCCTGCACCGGGGCCGGTGCGGTGGTGCTCTCGGTCGCCGACCGGACGGTGGGCCCACCGGCGCTGGTGATGTTCGCGGCCGCGCTGCTGCTGGTGGTCGGACTGCCCTGGCTGCAACTGCGTCAGGTGCGGCGGATGGCGGCGGACAAGGGTGAGTTCCGGATCGTCCTCGGCGAGGCCGGGGTGACCGTCACCAACGCGGTGTCCAGCACCGAACTCGCCTGGCGGGAGCTTCCGCACTACCTGGAGACGCCCGAACTCCTCGTCCTGCTGGGCGGGGACGAGCAGACGCACGTGCTGACCCTGCTGCCCAAGCGCGGCACCGGCGACCCGGGCCGGCTCGGCGCGTTGATCGCCCGGCACGCCACGGTGCCCGCCCGGGACTGAGGGGCGGCGCCCCGGTCCGCCGCCGTCGAGGTGGGCGGTCATGGCGCGGGTTGCTGGTCGGGCTGGTCGGGCTGGTCGGGCTGGTCGGGCTGGTCGGGCTGGTCGGGCTGGTCGGGCTGGTCGGGCCGGTGGTGTCGGTCGGCCTGGTCGAGGTGGTTCAGCTGGTCGCGCTGGTCGCGCTGGTCGTAGCGCCAGAGCGCCGGAAGCGCGGCCGACAGCGCGGTGGTGCCGGCCAGGCAGAGCAGGCCGCCGGTGCGCAGCGCGACGCGGATGCCCTGCCGGGCGGCGAGGCCGCCGGCCCGCAGGTCCCCGAGGGCGGGCCCGGCGGAGCCGATCAGCATCTCCAGGCCGGCGGCGCGGCCCCGAAGTTCGTCCGGAATGGACTGGTTCCAGATCGCGCTGCGGAAGGTGTCGCCGATCTGGTTGGCGCCGCCCGCGACGAGCAGGCAGAGCAGGACGGCCCACAGGCCGGGGGCGATCGAGGCCGCAGCCGTCGCCGCGCCGACGAGGGCGGCGCAGAGCAGCACCAGCCGGCCGTGCCGGTGCACCCGCTCGGTCCAGCCGCCGGTGGCGGCCGCGAGCAGGCCGCCCGCCGCAGCGGCCGAGTAGAGCAGGCCGAGCGCCCACACCGCGTCCAACTCCTGGGCGAGGAAGGGGAACAGCGCGGTCGGCAGGGCGCAGACGGTGGCCGCGAGATCCGCCAGGTAGGTGCCCAGCAGGTCGGGGCGGCGGGCCGCGTACCGGGCGCCGTCGACGAACTCCCGCAGTCGCGGTGCCTCGGCGTCCCGCTGCGAGGGGACTGGCCGGACCCGGGTCAGCAGGGCGATCGAGACCAGGAAGGTGCCGAGGTCGACCAGGTAGGCGGCCGGGACGCCGGCCGTGGCGATCAGCAGCCCGGCGGTGGCCGGGCCGGCCAGGCCGGCGATGCTCCAGCGCAGCGAGAGCAGGTTGCCCGCCGCCACCAGTTGGTCGGGTGGTACCAGCCGGGGGATCATCGCCTCCGCCGAGGGCTGCTGAAGGCCCTGCAGTGCCGCTGCCAGTCCGGCGGCCGCGTACAGCGGCCAGAGCGCGGGCGTGCCGAGCAGCGCGTTGGCGAGCAGCAGGGCGCTCAGTGCGGCGAGTGCGAGTTCGGTGACCAGGGCGACCGTGCGGCGGTCGGCACGGTCGGCGAGGACGCCGCCGTAGAGGCCGAACACGATGGTCGGCACGAGCTCGACGGCGCCGACCGCGCCCACGGCCAGCGGTGAACCGGTGAGGTCGGCGATCTGGAGCGGGATCGCCGTCATGGTGAGGACGGAGCCGAGCAGGGTGACGGTGCCGGCCGTCCAGGTGAGGCGGAAGTCGCGGGAGGACCGCCAGGGCGCGGTGTTCGGCAGCAGTCGGGACCTGGGACGGTCCGTTCCGGAGGTCATGGGGTGGTGGTCCCTTCGGGCCGTCGATCACGACGGCTCTCCTTATCGCTGATAAATTCCAGCTCGGAACTTAGCGGCGATAAGGTGGAGTGGGCAAGCGAATAACGGAGAGGTGGTCGGCGGTGGCACTGCAACGCGACGAGGTGGTGCGCACCGCGCTGCGCGTACTCGACGAGGAAGGCATCGACGGCCTGACCACCCGGCGGCTCGCCCGCGAACTCGGCGTCCAGTCACCCGCGTTGTACTGGCACTTCAAGAACAAGCGGGAACTGCTCGACCTGATGGCCGAGGCGATGCTCGCCGAGGCCCTCCCGGTCGACCGCAGCCCGGATCCGGAGCACTGGCCGGACTGGCTCGCCGCCGACGCCCGCGCCAAGCGCCACGCCCTGCTCGCCTACCGCGACGGCGCCCGGGTGCACGCCGGAACGCTGCCCACCGAGGACGAACTGCCCGCCGTCGAAGCCCAGTTGGACGCCCTCCGGCAGGCCGGCCTGCGGCCCCGGACCGCGCTGCGGCTGCTGCTCACCATCGACCGCTACATCATGGGCTGGGTCACCGAGGAGCAGGCCTGGCGACAGGACGCCGCCGACCGCGTCCGGCCATCCTTCCCGGACGAGGCCCTGCGCGACCTCCCGCTGCTGCGCGAGGCGGCCGACGTGCTGCGCATGACCGACCACGACGCCGACTTCGAGTACGGGCTGCGCGTCCTGATCGAGGGCTTCCGGGCCGAGATCGCGCGCGAGGCGCTCGGGACGGATGGACCCGCGTGACCGGCCATGACCGGCCGGACAGACCCTAGCGGCGGTGGGCGTGCAGTGCCTCGCGCAGGCGTCCGCCGGAGGCGGCGAGCTGCCGGGCGGCGGTTGGCGCGTCCACGTCCGCGAGCAGGACCAGGATCGCGTCCTTGGCCCGGCCCCCGGTGGCGGCGAGCGCTTGGCGGACCGCCGCCTCGTCGGCGCCGGTGGCCTCCGTGACGATCCGGTGGGCCCGTGCGCGGAGCTTGGCGTTGGTGGCCCGGACGTCGACCATCAGATTGCCGTACGTCCGGCCGAGCCGGACCATGACGGCCGTCGACAGCATGTTGAGCACCAGCTTCTGCGCCGTGCCCGCCTTCAGCCTGGTCGAGCCCGCCAGCACCTCCGGGCCGACCTCCACCTCGATCCCCAGCTCGGCCGCCGCCACCAGCGCCGAGCCCCGGTTGCACGTCAGTCCGACCGTCAACGCCCCGGCTGCCCGTGCGGTTCGGACGGCCGCCACCGTGTACGGCGTGCGGCCGGAGGCGGAGACGCCCACCACGGTGTCGGCCGGGGTGAGCCGGAGGGCGGCCAGCTCGGCCACCGCCAGCTCCGGGCGGTCCTCGGCGCCCTCGACGGCCCCGGTCACGGCGGCCCCGCCCCCCGCGATCAGGCCCACCACCAGGCCCGGATCGGTGCCGAAGGTCGGCGGGCACTCGGCGGCGTCCAGCACTCCGAGCCGCCCGGCGGACCCCGCCCCGGCGTAGACCAGCCGCCCACCGGCCGCCATTCGTGCCGCTGTGGCGTCCACCGCGGCGGCGATCCGGACCAACTCCCCGGCCACTGCGGTGGGGACGGTGCGGTCCTCGGCGTTCATCAGGCGGAGCAGGTCGGTGGTCGGCAGCCGGTCGATCCCGGCCCAGTCGGGGCGGATCGTCTCGGTCGGCGGTAGGGCGTCCTGGTTCATGCGGCCAGCGTCCCCGGACAAGGCGGTCGCCAATCGGCGCGGGGCCGCGCGTGGTGGTGCTCTCCGGGGCTCCGGGGCGGTGAGTCCCCGGCGGTTCCGGAGAGCGCGTTCGGCGGCCGCGTCCGGGGGCTGGGCGTGCTGTCGGTCCGTCAGGCCATCCAGAAGAAGACGGCCGTCATCCGACGCTCCGGCAGCTCGGTGCCGTAGTAGGAGGTCGCGCTGTGCATGAGGTTGGCGTGGTAGAGGAGCAGTTGGTTGTAGCGGTTGGGGACGCGGACGTCCTCGGTGAAGTGGTCGGCGGGCACGTGGCGGGTGCCGAGCGCCTCGACCAGGTTGTTGTGCGGCGCGTTGACGAGGTTCCCGCCGAGGCGTCCGCCGGGGAACTGCTGGCGGTAGAAGCTGGTGCCGGCGTCCTTCGGCGCGCCCGGGCTGAGGTAGAGCACGGCGGCGTAGCGGCAGAGCGCGCGGGAGTCGGTGTGCGGGCGGGACTCCGACTCCCCGGCGCCGACGACCTGGACGCAGTTGTGGTTGAGCGTGCCGCCGCCCGGGGCGCTCTGCACCCAGAGCCGGGAAGCGCCGGTGGCCTTGCGGACCAGGGCCTCGACCCGGGCCAGCTCGTCGGGCTCCAGGCCGGGCATGGTGCGCAGGCCGGGCCAGGTCTCGGGGCGGTACGGGTAGCCTTCGGTCCAGTCGCCGCGGGCCAGACAGCGCTCGCGGACTGCGTCCGGGTCGGGGAGGACGTTGTCCAGGACCCAGTAGTCCCGGCCTCGGGTGGGCTTGCGGTAGGGCAGGACCGGCAGGGTGGTGGGCCTGATGGGCTGTGAGGGCATGGGCCGACGATAGGGGCGGCGGTCGTCAACCTTCTGCCGTGAGCAGGTCAACCTTTCGTCAAGGGCTGTCCATGGGCGGGCGCCTCGCGCCGCAGGTCAGGAGCCCGGCCGGACGGCGAAGGTGCCCAGGGCGCCCTCCAGTCGGTCGAAGGCCCGGACGGCCGAGGGGCGCACCGCCGCCCTGATGGCGGCGGCCTCGTCGCCGGCCAGCAGCCGGCGGAACACCTCGGTGAACACCGTGCGGTCGACGGCGGCGAGCAGCCCGGCGGCCACCCGGCTCTCGAAGTCGACCGGCGGGCCGGCCGGTGTGCCGACCGGTATGTCGGGCGATGTGCCGGGCGGAGTGCCGGTCGCCGTCGTGGGGCGGGTGGCCTCGGCCAGGGCCTCGGCCAGGGCGGCCTCGCTCTGCTCGTGCAGCTCGCGCAGCCGGGCGACCAGGGCGGGGCTGTCGGCGACGGTGCGGGCGAACGCCGGGCCGGAGAAGCCGAGCCGTGGGTCGTGCCGGTCGAGGCCGGCCAGGCAGTCGCGGCGTAGTGCGGCGAGGGCGGACTCGCCGGGCGCACGCTCGGCGACCGCCCGGGCGAGGCGGCCGACGATCTCCTCGTGCAGGTCGAGGAGGAGGTCCTCCTTGCGCGGGAAGTGGTTGGTGACGGTCATCTTGGCGACGCCGGCGGCCGTCGCGACCTCGGCGATGGTGGTGCGGTCGAAGCCCTGGTCGATGAAGAGCCTGGTCGCGGCGTGCGAGATCGCCTCGCGGGTGCGGCGCTTGTTGAGCTCGCGCAGGGTCGGGGTGGCCCCGGGCCCGGGCGTCGGCCCCGCCGTGGTTTCCGTCGTGGGTTCCGTCATGGGGGCAGCGTAACGCAGTTCGCTGGGTCGGACCCAGAAATTATGCTTGACCTAATCACTGGGTTCGTTCTAAGTTTCTTCCGGGCGGTCGGATCGGCCGCCGGACGGACGACCCGGGGAGGGCGCATGACCACATCGGCCACGTACGGAGGCGCCATGTTCACCCAGCACACCGGGCGGCTCCGCCTGCTGAGCGTCCACGCCCACCCCGACGACGAGTCCAGCAAGGGCGCTGCCACCCTCGCGCGGTACGCGGCCGAGGGGGTGGACGTCCTGGTCGCCACCTGTACCGGCGGCGAGCGCGGCTCGGTGCTCAACCCGGCCATGGACCGCCCTGAGGTCAGGGCGGACCTCGCCCGGATCCGGGGCGAGGAGATGGCGGTCGCCCGGGGCATCCTCGGCGTGCGCCAGCAGTTCCTCGGCTTCGTGGACTCCGGCATGCCGGGCCCGGGCGAACAGCTGCCGGCGGGCTGCTTCGCCGCCCAGCCCGTGGCGGCGGCCGCGGGGCCGCTGGTCGCCCTGATCCGGGAGTTCCGTCCGCACGTGGTGGTCACCTACGACGAGACCGGGGGGTATCCGCACCCCGACCACGTGATGACCCACCAGGTCACGGTCGAGGCCTTCGAGGCCGCCGCCGACCCGGGCCGCCACCCCGAGGCGGGGAAACCCTGGCAGGCGGTGAAGCTCTACTACCACCTGGCGCTCTCCAGGGCCTGGTTCCAGACTCTGCACGACGCGATGACGGAGCGGGGCGTCCCCTCGGGCATGGGCGCACTGCTCGCGGACTGGCCGGACACCCCGCCCGTCCTCGCCACCACCACCCGGATCGCGTGCGCCGAGCAGTTCGCCGTACGGGACGCGGCACTGCTGGCACACGCCACCCAGGTCGAGCCCGGGGGCGCGTTCATGGCCCATCCGCGGGACATCGAGCGTGAGGTCTGGCCGACGGAGGACTACCACCTCGCCCGGAGCCTGGTGCCGGGCGAGGCCGGGGGTGAAGGCGAGGGGCCCGAGACCGACCTGTTCGCCGGGCTGCGCTCAGGAGGGGTGGGACTGCGCCCGGGGGAGGGGGACGGATGAGCCGGAGGTCGGGTTTCGCCCGCTCAGCACTGGCCGTCGGCGAGTACGAAGTAGCCCTGGCCGGTCTGCTTCAGGGTGTGCGTCACGAAGGTGTTCCAGAGGCCCATGCTCTGGCCCGAGCCGAGTGCGTAGGTCAGACCGCCGGTCTGGGTGGCCCGCCCGGCCCGGACCTGGTTGTAGTTGCTGTCGGTGAAGCACTGCACGGTGCCGCCGGTGGTGGTCGCCGTCACCGCCGCCGATCGGGTGCCCACGGCGCCCGACGGGTCGACCGCCGCGACGGTGTAGCCGTACGACGTGCCGGAGGCGAGCCCGGTGTCGGTGAAGGACGGGCCGGTGGCACTGCCCGCCATCGCACCGTCCCGGTAGACCTGGTAGGAGGCGGCCCCGCTGACGGCCTGCCAGGCGAGGGCGATCGAGCTCTGGCCCGCCGGGGTCGCGGTCAGCCCGGTGGGTGCGGGCAGGCCGGGGTTGGTGGGCCCCGTGCCGCCGTCCAGGCCCCAGAACTGCGCGGTGTAGTAGCTGGAGCAGATCGTGTTGAGGAAGTAGCTGCCGGTGGCCCCGCACTGGTCGGCTGCGGAGCCGGGGTTGACGGCCAGGCCGTGGCCCATTCCGGCGATGGTGAACAGCGCCACGGCGGGTCGTCCGCCCGCGTCGGCGTAGACCTCCTCGGTGGTGCCGCCCGGCAGGCTCCGGGTGCTGGTCGGGCGCTGGCCGACACTCTGGACGTTGGTCCACTGGTCGCGCAGCTCCGTCGCGTTCACCGGCCTGACCACGGTGTCCGCGCTGCCCTGCCAGATCGCCACCCGGGGCCACGGCCCGGCGTAGCCCGGGTACGCGGCCCGGACCTTGTCGCCCCACTGGGCCGGGGTGAGCCCCTGGTCGGAGTTCTGGCAGCCGGAGGCGGCGCCCTGGGTGGTCGCGCACTGGGCCGGGAGGCCCGAGTCGATGGCCCCGCCGGCGAACACGTCCGGGTAGTCGGCCAGCAGGTCGGAGGCCATCCCGCCGCCGGCCGACAGCCCGGTGACGAACACCCGCCGGTCGTCCGAGCCGTACAGGGCCTTGGCCTTGGTGACCATCTCGGCCACCGACTCCGCCTCGCCGACGCCCCGGGAGTCCTTGGCCGCGTCGAACCAGCTGAAGCAGGAGAGGCTGTTGTTGACGCTGCTGGTCTGCGGGAAGACGACCGCGAAGCCGTACCGGTCGGCGAAGGTCGTCCAACCGGAGTTGCGGTAGTAGTCGTTGGCGGTCTGCAGACAGCCGTGCAGTGCGACCACCAGCGGCGCGCCACTCGGCAGTCCGGCGGGGGTGTAGGAGTACATCGCGAGGTTTCCCGGATTGGCGCCGAATCCGGTGACCTGCTGGAAGGTCCCGCTCACGGTGTCGGTCGCAGCCGCAGCCGCAGCCGCAGCCGCAGCCGCGGGCACGGCCGGAGCGGGCGCGGGTGCGGTGGTGCCGATCGCGAGCGCGGCGGCCGTCAGCAACGCGGCGGCGACAGGACGGAGAGGCATGGGGGCTCCTGGGTGGGGGAGGAGTGGGGGCGGATGCCGTGCAGCGTGGCGCGCCCCGCGCCCCGGTGCCATGTGACGGCCACCCGAGGTCCACCGCGCCGCCATGGCGTGGACCGCCATGGTCCGACGCCCGGGGCCGCGCGTCGGCCGTATGCCGGAAGGCACTTGAGGGGCGTGCGCGAACAGGGCAGGTTGATCCCATGACGACGAATGAGGCAGGCTCCGGCGGCGCGACGTTCCCGGAGGGCCAGCAGCCCCTTGAAGGCCGGCAGCCCCTGGAGGTCCAGGTGCCCCGGACCCGGACCCACACCTGGACGGCCGGCCCGCCGATCTCCGCCTTCCCACACCTGAGCGGAGAGGAGATTCTGCACGAGATCCTCGCGGGCCGGATCCAGGAGCCCGCGATCTGCAGCACCCTGGGGTTCCATCTGACCGAGGTGAAGCCGGGTACGGCAGTGTTCGAGGGTGAACTCGGCGACCACCTCTACAACCCGATGAACACCGTGCACGGCGGCTACCTCGCAACCCTGCTCGACTCGGCGCTCGGTTGCGCCGTGCTGAGCCGGCTGCCAGCCGGGATCGGCTACACCACCACGCAGTTGA
The DNA here is from genome assembly GCF_040304045.1 of Kitasatospora sp. NPDC094016. NCBI lineage: Bacteria > Bacillati > Actinomycetota > Actinomycetes > Kitasatosporales > Streptomycetaceae > Kitasatospora > Kitasatospora sp. NPDC094016. Next base: position 96,579 of record NZ_JBEOUK010000025.1, on the reverse strand, counting down.
ACGTCCACATGCTGCGCCCGCTGTTCGCCGACTCGGGGCTGCTGCGCTGCGAGGGGCTGGTGCTGCATCTGGGCCGGACGATGGCGACGGCCGAGGCCAGGGTGGTCGGGGTGGAGAACGGCAAGCTCTACGCGCACGCCACCACCACTTGCGCGATCCTGGCACCCCGCCCGGTGTCCTGACGTGATGGCCTGACCGGTGGTCTGATCGGAGGCCTGGGCAGATGTCCGGCCGAAGGTGCGGCCGGGCCCCGGTCGCTACGGCGGCGGGGGCCCGGGGCCGGTGCGGCCGAGGGGCCGGGTGGGCGGGCGGCTGCTTCGCGCGTGCTCCCGAGGTGCCGCCACGCCGCGAGGGGAGGATGGGGGCATGGACATCCGGCAGCTGGAGTACTTCCTCGCGATCGTGGACCACGGGGGTTTCAACCGGGCCGCCGCAGCCCTCTACCTCTCGCAGCCCGCGCTGTCGCAGGCCGTGCAGGCGTTGGAACGGGACGTGGGCGGGAGCCTGTTCCACCGGATCGGCCGCCGGGCGGTGCTCACCGAGGCGGGGACGGCGCTGATCGAGCCCGCCAGGGTCGCCGTACGCAGTCTGGAGCTGGCCCGTGCCAGCGTGCTGGCCGTACACGAGTTGCGGGACGGGCGACTGGACATCGCGGCGATGCCGTCCCAGGCGATCGAGCCGTTGACGACGATGATCCGGGCGTTCAGCCGCCGGTATCCCGGGGTGTCGGTGAACATCCGGGCGGCCTTCACCTCGCGCGACGTCATCGACATGGTGCGAACCGGAGCCGCCGAGTTGGGCCTGCTCGCCACGGAAGGGCCGCTGCGCGACAAGGAGGTGGTCTCCCATGAGGTCGGGGAACAGCGCTTCGTCCTGGTCACCCCTGCCGGTGGACCGTTCCGCGAGGGCATGTCCGTCCGGTGCGAGGAACTGGCCGGTCAGCGGTTGATCGTCGGGCAGCGGGGCACGGGAATGCGCGCGTACGTCGACGGCCTGCGCGAACGTGGCATCGGGTTCGCCATCGCGGCGGAGACCGAGCACCGGGTGGCGATTCTCCCTCTCGTGCTCGCGGGGGTCGGTCTCGCGGTGGTCACCGAGTCCTGGCGCACCGCGGCCGAACAGGCGGGCGCACTGGTCCTGGACATCGAGCCGAGGACGACCTTGCGGATCGTGCTCGTCGGTCGGCGCGCCGAACAGTCCCCGGCTGCGCGCGCTTTCGTGTCCTGTGCGCTCGATGCCGTCAAGCACTGATAAGGCAGCCTTATCAGGCAGATCGGCAGAGCGTCTTGGACGGTGCGGTGGCCCGATTGCTGCAATCGGCACATGACTCATCACCACATCGCCCTGATTCCCGGGGACGGAATCGGGGCCGAGGTCCTGCCCTGCGCCCGGCAGGTCCTGGAGGCGGTCGGCGCCCGCCACGGCATCGGCTTCTCCTACACCTCGTACGACTGGTCCTGCGAGCGCTACGTCCGTGAGGGCGCGATGATGCCGGTGGACGGCCTCGACCGGCTGCGGGACAAGGACGCGATCCTGCTCGGTGCGGTCGGCCACCCCGGTGTGCCGGACCACGTCTCGCTGTGGGGGCTGCTGATCCCGATCCGGCGCGGCTTCCGGCAGTACGTCAACCTGCGGCCGGTCCGGGTGTTCGAGGGCGTCGAGAGCCCGGTGCGCGGCGCCGTGGCGGGCGAGGTGGAGTTCGTCGTCGTGCGCGAGAACGTGGAGGGCGAGTACAGCGAGATCGGCGGTCGGCTGAACCGGGGGTTCCCCGAGGAGATGGCCGTACAGGAGGCGGTGTTCACCCGCGCAGGGGTGACCCGCGTCCTCGACTACGCCTTCGGGCTGGCTGCCCGGCGCGGCGGCGGGCTCACCTCGGCCACCAAGTCCAACGGCATCGTGCACACCCTGCCCTTCTGGGACGAACTGGTCGCCGAGCGCGGCGCCGCCCACCCCGAGGTCGCCTGGGACCAGGAGCACATCGACGCGCTGGCCGCCAAGTTGGTACTCGATCCGGCCCGCTTCGACGTGGTGGTCGCCTCCAACCTCTTCGGTGACATCCTCAGCGACCTGGCCGCAGCGGTGGCGGGCTCCATCGGCATCGCACCGGCCGCCAACCTCAACCCCGAGCGGGACTTCCCTTCCATGTTCGAGCCGGTCCACGGCTCCGCTCCCGACATCGCCGGCCGGAACGTCGCCAACCCGGTCGGCTCGATCTGGTCGGCGGCCATGATGCTCGACCACCTCGGCCATCCCGAGGCGGCCCGGGACGTCACCGACGCCATCGCCGCGGTCTTCGCCACGACCGACGAGCGCACCCCGGACCTGGGCGGCAGCGCCACGACCACCGAGTTCACGGAGAAGCTCCTCGAACTGCTCTGACCGGCACACTCACGGCCGAGGTTGCGGGCTGGGCGGGCGCGGCGGGCCGGCGACGCCGCTCCGGCCCGCCCGTGGTGAGACGCCGGTTCCACCCCGGTCGTAGGGCCGCCCCCGGTCGTCCGCCACCGAGCCGCGCGCTGTCACCGGTTTCCCCGCTCGGAAGGCCACTCCCGCCCCCGGCCGCATCCAGGTTCCTCGACGAGGAGAAACGCCATGACAGCAACCGCGCCTCCCGGCACCATCGCTTCCTCCGGCGCCCCGGTGTCCGAACCGTGGTACAGGCAGCTGTACTTCTGGGTGCTGACGGCCATCGGCTGCGGTGTCCTGACGGGTTGGCTCTGGCCGCGTACCGGCATCGCCCTGGAGCCGGTCGGCACCACCTTCGTGTCGGCCGTCAAGATGCTCATCACCCCGATCGTCTTCCTGACGATCGTGGCCGGCATCGGAGGCGTGGACAGCCTGCGCCGCGTCGGCAGGGTCGGCCTCAAGTCCCTCGTCTACTTCCAGGCCGGAACTCTGGTCGCCCTCGCCGTCGGACTCGCTGCCGTCAACCTGTTCCAGCCCGGCAGCGGAGTGCACGCCCACCCCGGCGACCTGCACCTGTCGGGGGACGCCGCCCGGTACGTCAAGGACGGCGCGCACCAGAGCTGGTGGGACTTCCTCACCGGCCTCGTGCCGTCCAGCGTGGTGGGGGCCTTCGCCGACGGCAACATCCTTCAGGTCATCTTCTTCGCGGTGCTCTTCGGTGTCGCCCTCAAATCCGTGGGAGCCGTGGGGGCGCCGATCGTCGAAGGCGTCAACCGGCTGAGTGCGGTCGTGTTCAAGATCCTCCGTTACATCATGCTGGCCGCACCCGTCGGCGCCTTCGGCGCGATGGCCTTCACCGTCGGCAAGTACGGCATCTCCACCCTCGCCGGCTTGGGGCGGCTCATCGGACTCTTCTACGGCACCTCGCTCTTCTTCGTTGTCGTCGTCCTCGGCGGCGTGCTGGCCCTGCTCAAGGTCAACATGTTCCGGTTGCTGCGCTACCTGCGCGAGGAGTTCCTGATCGTCCTGGGCACCTCCTCCTCCGAGAGCGCGCTGCCCCGGTTGATGGCCAAGCTCGAAGGGCTGGGCGTACGCCGGGACATCGTCGGCCTGACCGTACCGACGGGCTACTCCTTCAACCTCGACGGCAGCTCCATCTACCTCTCCCTGGCCACCCTGTACATCGCGCAGGCCACCGACACCGAGCTCTCCCTCACCCGGCAACTCGGCCTCCTCGCCGTCATGATCCTCACCTCCAAGGGATCCGGAGGAGTCACCGGCGCAGGGTTCATCGCCCTGGCCGCCACCCTCTCCACGGTCGGCACGGTACCTGCGGCCGGCGTCATGCTGATCTTCGGGATCGACAAGTTCATGTCGGAGTGCCGGGCGTTGACCAACCTCGCCGGCAACGGCGTCGCCACCCTCGTGGTCGCCCGCTGGGAGCGCGCCCTCGACATCGCACGCGTCGACAGGGTCCTGCGCACCGGAGTGCCCGAACCGGTGGAGGCCCCGGGCCGGTAGCGTGCGGCACCGGGGGCCTTGCCGGAAGGGGCGCCGGGGGGTGCCGCTGCTCAGAGGGCCGCGAGGAGGCCGCAGAGCGCGAGGAGGCCGCAGATCCCGAAGTTGACCAGCTTGTGCGAGAGGAAGACGGCGGCGAACTCGCGGATCGTCGCGCTCGGCCAGTAGTACGCGGCGGTCGGCGAGCCGAACACCTGCCCGTTGACGCCGGTCCTGCGGGCGGTGAGCGCCGCCCGGAAGGCGTGGAAGTTGTTGGTGACCACGACGCAGCGGTAGTCGGGCTTGGCCTGTTCCATGATGGCCTTGCTGAAGAGCAGGTTCTCCTCGGTGGTGCGGGAGCGGTCCTCGCGCTCGATGTGTTCGGCCGGGAAGCCGCGCCCGGTCAGGTAGTCGGCCATCGCGTGGGACTCCGGCAGCTTCTCGTCCGGGCCCTGGCCACCGGAGGTGATCAGCACCGGCGGGTTGCCGCGCGCGGCCTGCTTGTCGTACACCTCCCGGCCCCGGTCGAGCCGGCTGGCCAGCAGCGGCGGGACGCGCTCGCCGCCGATCAGGCCGGAGCCGAGGACGACCACGAAGTCCACGTTCCGGCGCGGCCGGTGGCGGCCGTAGAGGAACGCGTAGCCGACGAAGCAGACGAACAGGAAGGAGATGTAGCCGACCACCAGGACGGCGGTGCCCGCCAGGACGCCCAGCCGGGGTGAGCGGGTGGCCAGGGCCGCGAGCAGCAGCGCGATGACGGCGAGGATGCCCAGCCCCGCGAGGAGGGACAGCAGGTTGGCGGGCCGTCTGCCCTCCTTGCGGATCATGGTCAGGCCGTTGGCGATCAGGAACCAGACCAGGGCCGCCGTGCCTAGGGCCGGCAGCAGGATGATCGCCACCGCCGCCAGTTCCATCACCAGCGTGGGCGCCTTGCGCAGCTCGGCGAGCAGGGCGAGGGCGAGCAGGGAGACGGCGATGCCGAGCAGGACGGCATTGCTGAACTGGCGGCGGTCGCGTAGTACCCCGACTCCGAACAACAGGAAGAACAGGGCGGCTGGGACATAGACGATCATGCTTCGTATCGTAGGCGGAGGCCGTTCGCACGGACGGGCCGTTCGCGCGAACCGGCCGGGTGCCCGTGGACGAACCGGCCGGGCGGACTCGACAAGCGGACTGGCCAAGCGGACTGGCCGAGCGGACTGGCCGAGCGGACCGGTCAGGCGAACCGTTCGATCGCGGTGAGGACCGCCTCCGTCATCGCCGGACTCCCGGTGTGCCCGGACTCGTCGATGACGGTCAGTCGGGCCTCCGGCCAGGCCCGGACCAGCCGCCACGCGGTGTCGAGCGGCGAGCCGAGGTCCAGGCGGCCGTGGATCAGTTCGCCCGGAATGCCGGCCAGCCGCCCGGCGTCGCGCAGCAGTTGGCCGTCGGCCAGGAACGCGTGGTGCGCGAAGTAGTGCGCGGTGATCCGGGTGAACGCCATCAGCGCGTCGGTGGGGCGGTCGCTGTAGGCGTTCGGCTTGCCCAGCGCCTCGTGCGCGATGACGGCGTCCTCCCAGGTGGCCCAGGCGTTCGCGGCGGCCCGCCGGACGGTCTCGTCCTGGCTGTTGAGCAGCCGGCTGTAGGCGGCCACCAGGTCACCGTCGCGGTCGGCGGCCGGCAGGAAGTTCCGGAACTCCTCCCACGGGCCGGGCAGGAAGCGGGCGACGCCCTGGTAGAGCCAGTCGGTCTCCTCGGGGCGGGTCGTGGTGACGCCGCAGAGCACGATCTCGGAGACCCGCTCGGGGTGGGCCTGGGCATAGGCGAGGATCAGCGTCGAACCCCAGGAGCCGCCGTACAGCAGCCACTTCTCGATGCCGAGGTGTTCGCGCAGTCGCTCCATGTCCGCGATCAGCCGCTCGGTGGTGTTGTGTTCCAGCCCGGTCGCCGGGTCGGCGGCGTGCGGCAGGCTCTGTCCGCAGCCGCGCTGGTCGAACTGGACCACGTGGTACCGCTCGGGGTCGAAGTACCGCCGGGTGCCCGGTCGGTGGCCGGATCCGGGCCCGCCGTGCACGATCGCGGCGGGTTTGCCCGCCGGGTTGCCGGAGGCGTTCCAGTGCATCCGCTGACCGTCTCCGACGTCCAGCAGGCCTTGTGTGTAGGGCTCGTAGTGGGGGTGCAGGTCGGGCATCGCGGAACTCCTCCGTGGGCGTGCGGCCGGGGTGCCCGCACAGACCCTAGCGGGCGGTCGCAGGCCGGGCCGCGGATTTTCGGCGGGCCCGGGGCGGGGGCCGGCCGGGCCCGCCGTGGTGGGGTCAGCGCTGTTCGGCGGGCAGCAGGGTCGCGAGCCCGTCGAGGACGCGTTGCACGCAGAACTCGAAGCGGGTGTCCATGTCGGGTTCGGTGAGGTCGTCGGCCAGGGCGACGAGGTTGGGGAAGGTGTCGACGGGCAGGGCGCGGAAGCGGTCGCCGGTGGCGTCGGCGATGTCCCGGCGACTGGTGCCGAGGACTTCGGCGGCCGAGATCGGGGATTGTTCCTGGAGGACGAACCCCTGGACGAAGGCGCCCAGCAGGTAGGTGGCCAGGGCGGCGTCGGCGTCGGAGAAACCGGCCGCGCGGAGCCGGTCGAGCTGGTCCTCCATCAGGCCGAGCAGGTGGGGCCCGGGGGAGAGGCGGCCCGAGACGACCTTGGCGGCGTCGCGCTTGTCGAGCAGCAGCCGGCGGTAGCGCCAGCAGTAGGCGTGGAACTGCTCGCGCCAGCCGCCCTCGCGCGGCGGGGGCTCGGCCGAGGCCATCACCGCGTCGGTGAGCAGGTCGAGCAGCTCCTGCTTGTTGCGGACGTGCCAGTACAGCGAGGCCGCCTTGACACCGACCTCGGCGGCGACCTTGCGCATCGACAGCCCGTCGAGGCCGTCCCGTTCCAGTACCCGCAGCGCGGCCTGGGTCAGCGCGTCCCTGGTCAGCGGTGGTGTCGCGTCGTCGTTCTCCGGCATGGCTGTGCGGACGCCTCCTGCGGTCTCATCCGGTCTCATCCGGTTGTGAGTCTCGCGGCGACGGTCCGTGGCGGGCGCCCGTCGCGAGATCCCGCTTGCAATCTAACACCGTTAGGGGCACTCTGTGCGTGCCGCACCACTCCCTAACGCTGTTAGGGGCTAGGAATCGGGAGGGTTCCCATGCAGGAGTCGAGCGCCCGGCGCAAACGGCTCGCGCTACTGACGCTCTGCGTCACCATGTTCATGTCCATGCTGGACAACGTCATCGTCAACAACGCCCTGCCCCGCATCGGCCAGGACCTGGACGCCGGGATCAGCGGCCTGCAATGGGTCGCCGAGGGATACAGCCTCGTCTACGCGGGGTTCGTGCTGACCGGCGGCGCGCTCGGCGACCGGTACGGTCGCACCCGGATGTTCCGGCTCGGCCTCGCGCTGTTCACGGTCGGCTCCGCGCTCGCCGCGCTCGCCGGAACGATCGGCCTGCTGGTCGGCGCCCGGATGCTGCAGGGCGTCGGGGCCGCGCTGCTCACCCCGGGCAGCCTCGCCATGCTGCGCCACGTCTTCACCGACGAGCGCGAGCGCGCCAAGGCGATCGGCCTCTGGTCCGGGGTCTCCGCGCTGGGTCTGTCGATCGGCCCGGTGGTCGGCGGGCCGATGGTCGAGCACCTCGGGTGGGCCAGCGTGTTCTGGATCAACGTCCCGATCGGCGTGGCCGGACTGGTGCTCGCCGCCCGCGTGCTCCCGGACATCCCCCCGCGCGCCCGGCGGATCGACCTCGGCGGCCTCGTCCTCTCCGCCGCGGGCCTCGGCCTGCTGGTCTACGCGCTGATCGAGGGGCCGACCCGCGGCTGGACGGACACCCGGGTGCTCCTCTGCGGCGCCGCGGCGCTCGTGCTGCTGGCCGCCTTCCTGGTGCTCGAACTGCGGCTCGCCGAACCGATGCTGGAGCTGCGGCTGTTCCGCGACGGCGCCCTCGGCGGCGCGCTGCTCAGCGGCTTCATGGTCAGCTTCGGGATCTTCGGCGCGCTCTTCTTCCTGCCGCTGCTGATGCAGGGCCCGCTCGGCTGGTCCCCGTCCGACGCCGGCTACGCCGGGCTGCCGATGACCGCGATGATCGTCGTCGCAGCCCCCCTCTCCGGCGGGCTGACCTCGCGGTACGGGCCCCGGCTGCCGTTGGTGCTCGGTCTCGCGCTGTGCGCGGCGGGCCTCGGCGGGCTGTCCCTCTACGGCGGGCACGCCCACTACGTCGAGTACCTGTGGACCCTGTTCGCGATGGGCCTCGGGATGGGGATGACCTTCACCCCGGTGTCGATCGGGGTGCTCCAACGGGTCGCCCCGGCGCAGACCGGGATGGCCTCGGCGAGCATCAACACCCTGCGCGAGCTGGGCGGCGTCCTCGGGATCGCGGTGCTCGGCGCCGTGCTGACCAACCGGATGACCGGCAGCCTGACCGCCGCCCTGCACCGGCTCGGTGTGCCGGTGGACGCCGTCGGCCCGATCGCGGACGCGCCCGCCGGGGCGGGGCACGGCGGTGGCGGCGCGGCCGCCGTGCTGCCCGGCCCGGTCCAGGAGGCGGTGGACGGCGCCTTCATCGAGGGCCTCCACCTGGCGGCGCGCTGCGGTGCGGCCGCGCTCGCCGTCACCGCCGTCCTGGTCGCCGTCCTGCTGGGCAGGGCCCGCCCGCTCTCCCCGGGCGGCACCGGCCTCCCGGAACCGGCTCCCGACTCCGCGTCGGACCCTGGTTTCGAGCCGAACTCGCACCCCGGCCCCGGCCCCGGCCCCGGCCCCGGCTCCGACCTCGACCTGGACCCGAACCCGAACCCCGGTCCGGAGCCGCTGGCCGAGGCCCGGTCGGTCCGGCCGACCTGACCGGTACGGCCGACCTGACCGGTCTGACTGATCCGGGTGCCGACGCCCGTCAGCGGATGCCCTCGACCGCCGCCTGCGCCGTGCGGGCCAGCTCCCGGCGCGCCCCCGCCCGGGTGGCCTGCGGCGCGGGCGGCGGAATCGGCGGCAGGAACGTCACGTCGGCGACCAGCCCGCGCACCGCGACCACCCGGGCGAGCGAGGTGAGCAGTCCGTCGTCGCCGATGAAGGCGGGCACGCTGGTCGGCCGTCCGTCCGACAGCCGGTAGCGGATCGTCACCGGCTGGACGAAGGCGCCCGCCTCCACCGCCGCCTGGAACAGTGCGGGCCGGAAGCGGCCGCTCTCCCGCCCGCACCAGGTGGACCCCTCCGGGAAGACGATCACCGGTCGGCCGGCGCGCAGCACCTCGGCCACCGCCGCCACGGTGCCGGGCAGCGCGCGCAGCCGGTCGCGGTCCAGGAACACCGTGCCGCCCCAGGCGATCAGCGGCCCGAGCACCGGCCACCGGCGGACCTCGGTCTTGGCCAGCGAGCGGCCCGGGCGGCCCGCCGCGATCAGCGGGATGTCCAGCCAGGACACGTGGTTGGCCACCACGAGCGTCCCGCCGCCGAGCGCGCCGCCCGGCGTCCCGAGGTGGACGGTGACCCCGAGGGCGCGCAGCAGGACGCGTGCCCAGAGCCGGATCAGTCGCTCCCGGGTCCCGTACGGGAGGAGGCGCAGCGGCAGGCTGAGCAGCACGCCCGCCAGCACCGCCGCCAGGCAGGCCGCCAGCCGCAGCGCCCGCCGGGGGTGCGAGACGGCGGGCGCCGGGTCGGCCAGGCAGGTCTCGGGCCGGCAGGGGGCCGTCGGCAGCCAGACGCTCATGATGAGGCGCCGAGCGGCCGGGCGGGCAGTCCGGACAGGAAGTGCCGCAGGTAGCGCGGGTCGGTGCGCTCCAGCGACAGCAGCACGTACAGGTCGACGCAGTCGAAGTCCGGGTCGTACGCGGGCTCGCCGCAGACCCAGGCGCCGAGCCGCAGGTAGCCGCGGAGCAGGGCGGGCAGCGCGCCGCGCTCGGCGCGCGGCACGCCGGTGGCGTCCCAGCGGCGGCGCGGGGTGACCCGGTACTGCTCGGGCGCCAGGTGCTTGGCGCTGACGGTGTCCCAGACCCGGGCCGCGGTGGCGCCGCCGTCGTCCAGGGGGATCGAGCAGCAGCCGCCGACCCAGGTGTTGCCGGTGTCGGCGAGGTAGCGGGCGATGCCGCCCCACATCAGGTTGATGACGGCGCCGTTGCCCCGGTGGTCGGGGTGGATGCAGGAACGGCCGAGTTCCACCAGGCCCGGGCGGACCGGCGCCAGGGCGGAGAGCTCGAACTCGCCGTCGGAGTAGAGCCGTCCGGCCCGCCGGGCGGCCTCGGGGCGCAGCAGCCGGTAGGTGCCGACGACCGCGCCGTGCTCGCCCTCGCGGACCAGGAGGTGGTCGCAGAACTCGTCGAAGGGGTCGACGTCCAGGCCGGCGACCGGGCTGTGCAGGACGGCACCGAGCTCGGCGGCGAACACCTGGTGGCGCAGCCGCTGGGCGGCGCGCACGTCGTCGGCGTCGCGGGCGAGGGAGACGGTGTAGGCGGCCGGGGCCTGCGGCCGCCGGGCGGAGGGGACGGCGGGGGCGTCCTGGGTGGGGGCTACTGCGGTCGGAGCGTACGTGGGGACGGTGGTCATGGCGGACCCTCCAGGGCAGCACGATCGGCGGCGCCCTGGATCGCCAGGGCACCGGCCCGGCCCGCAGGCGCTGGGCCTGCCCGCGAACCGGTCCCCGTATATCTCTCCGAGCCGGTTGGCATCCATGTTGCGGCCCGGCGGAGCGCAGATGTGCAACTGCTGAATGGGACCACCCGTCGCCTCCCGGCCATCTGCCGGGCACCGGGCGCTCGCCCGCCGGGGGTGGACAGCCCGGGCGCCTGTGCGCCCGGGCACGCCACTCTCCCCGGGGATTCTCCTGGAACTCCCGTGGACGGGTGCGATGTCGCGCACGGCCGGCGTGCGCCGACAGGGCGCTCCCCCACACGCCCTAGAAGGCCTGCCAGCCCTGCGGGTCGACGTCGCCCGGGATGACGGGCGCGGGGCCGTAGGGTTCGCGGGTGAGGACGAAGGAGCCGAGGTCCAGGTGGCTGACGGTGCCGTCGGCGGCCCGGACGATCCTCAGGGTCTCGCCCGTGTAGTAGTCGTCCAGCCCCGTCCAGGTGCCGTCCGGCTCGGCGCGGAAGCGGGAGCTGCGGGCTCCGCCGGCGAGCGAGGTCAGTTCGAGGCCGCGGTCGGCCCGCAGCCGCAGAGCCTGCGCCGAAGTGCCCCAGTACCAGGGGCCGGTGAGGGCCAGCAGTTCCTCGTCGACCTCGGGCAGCGGGCGCCAGGGCTCGGGCAGCCGGGGCTCGTGCTCGGCGGTCAGCGTGATCAACTGGGTGGCCACCAGGGTGGTGCCGGCGCCGGTGGTGGCGTTGGACAGGGCGATCGCGGCCAGGCCGTCCTCGTCGCTGACCCACAGGGCGGCGGTGAAGCCGGGCATCGAGCCGGTGTGGCCGTACAGCACCCGGCCTCCGTGGCGGCGCAGTTGCAGGCCGAGGCCGTATCCGGAGGTCCAGGTCGTGTCGGCGGGGCCGGTGGCGGGCCGGCGCATCTCGGCGAGTGAGTCGGCGGCGAGCACCTTGTCGTCCCCGGCGGCGAGGAAGGCCGCCCAGCGGGCCAGGTCGGCGACGGTGGACCAGAGTTGGCCGGCCGGGCCCATCAGCCCGGTGTCGGTGAGCGGCTCCGGCAGCATGACGTCGGCCCACGGGTGGACGGCGAAGCCCCCGGCGTGCGGGTGCTCGGGCAGCAGGGTGGTGCGGTCCATGCCGAGCGGCGCCAGCACCTCGCGCCGCAGCACCTCGCCCCAGGGCTCGCCGCGCAGCCGCTCGACCAGCGCTCCGAGCAGCGCGTAACCGGGGTTGGAGTAGTGGTGGAGGCGCCCGGCCGGGTGCTTGATCGCGGCGCCGGGCTCCAGCAGGTCGTCCAGTCCGGGCCGCAGGGAGCCGTCGGTCCGCTCCCACCAGGGCCCGGGCGTCTCGGCGGCGAGTCCGGCGGTGTGGGCGAGCAGTTGCGCGATGGTCGCGCCGTCGGCAGGGGTGCCGGGAAGGTGGCGGGCCAGCGGGTCGGCGAGGTCGAGCAGGCCCTCGTCGCGCAGCCGCAGCACGAGCACGGCGACGAAGGTCTTGGTGAGCGAGCCGATCCGGTACTGGACGTCGGGGGTCGGCGCGTGTCCGTCGATCATGCTGCGGGCGCCGCTCCAGACCAGCCGGCCGTCCCGGACCACTCCGGCGGCCAGGGAGGGCGTGCGGCCTTCGGCCTGGGCGACGGCGATCCGGTGCAGCAGGGCGCGGCGGGTGGTCGGCAGCAGTTCGTCGGACTGATCGGTCATCTGATCCTCTGAATCCTTCGGCGTGGTCCGGCGGGGAGGCCCGTCGGCATGGTCTGCCACGAGGCCCGTAGGCCAGTACGGACGGGTGACAGACGAACCCAACCTAGCCAGGCCGCTCCGAAGGATCCACCCGTTATCTCCGCAAACGCCCCGCAAACACCCCGCAAACGCCCCGCGCCGTCGGCTCGGTCAGCCCGGCAGCGGCGGGAGTTCGGGCCGCTGCAGCCAGGCCTCGAAGAGCGGGGCCAGCGGGGCGGTCGCGTACCGGGAGGCGTGCACGAGCAGGTCGGCGGTGCCGACGACGCCGTGCCGGTGGACACTCGTCCAGTCCCGCAGCATCGCGAAGAAGGCGTCCTCGCCCAGCGCCCGCCGCAGCGCGTGCACGGCGAGGCCGCCGCGCTGGTACAGCCGGTCGTCGAACATCAGCCTGCGGCCCGGGTCGGCGAGCCTGAGGTCCTGCGGGAGCCCGGCCAGCAGGCCGTGCGCGGCGGCGGCGTGGGTGGCCGCGGCCGGGCCGCCGGCGTGCTCGGACCACAGCCACTCGGCGTACTTGGCGAAGCCCTCGTTCAGCCAGATGTGCCGCCAGTCGGCGATCGTCACGCTGTTGCCGAACCACTGGTGCGCCAGCTCGTGGGCGATCAGCCGCTCGCGCTCCCAGCCGCCGCCGAGGTGGTTCGTCCCGAAGGTGGCGACGCCCTGCGCCTCCACCGGGACGTCCAGTTCCTCGTCCGCGACGACCACCGCGTACTCGCCGAACGGGTACGGCCCGAACACCTCGCCGAAGTACGTCATCATCTCCGGCTGCCGCCCGAAGTCCCGGGTGAACGCGGGGACCAGCCGCTCCGGCACGTAGCCGGTCTGCGGCACGGCCGGGCGGGCCGCCAGCGGCACCGGCCGGTAGTGGCCGATCGACACCGTCACCAGGTATGGCGAGGTCGGCGCGCTCTGCTCGTACACCCAGGTGGTGCTGGACGCCCGGGTGGTGCGGGTCAGCAGCCGGCCGCTCGCCAGCACGGTGAACGGGGACGGCGTGGTGACCGCGATCTGGTACGTCGCCTTGTCGGCGGGCCGGTCGTTGCACGGGAACCAGGACGGCGCGCCGATCGGCTGGCTGGCGACCAGCGAGCCGTCGGTCAGCTCCTCCCAGCCCAGGCCGCCCCACGGGCTGCGCACCGGACGGGGGTTGCCGGTGTAGTGCACCTCGACGGTGAACGCCGCCCCCGCCGCCAGCGCTCTGGCCGGGCGGATCCGCAGCTTGCCGGCGCGATGGGTGTAGCGGGCGGCCTTGCCGTCGACCAGCACCCGCCCGATCCGGAACTCGGCCAGGTCCAGCGCGAACTCGGCCAGCGCCGCGTCCGCCACGGCGCTCAGCCGGGCCGAGGCCGCCAGCCGGTTCGGCCCGGGCCGGTAGTCCAGCACGAGCTCGTAGCGGTGGACCCGGTAGCGGTGGTCGCCGCTGGCCGGGAAGTACGGGTCGGGGGCGCCGGCGGCCGCCGGGACGTGCTTGGGCTTCACGGGGGCGGGCACTTCCTGCGGGCCGGGACGGGTGGTCATGACGTGGGCTGCCACGCCTCGATGGGGTTGCCCAGCCACCGCGTGTCGGCGGGGACGGACTCGGCGCGCATCACCAGCGAGGCCGGGCCCAGCGTGCTGCGCGCGCCCACCGTGCTGCCGGGCAGCACGATGCCGCCCGGGCCCAGGGTGGCGCCCTCGCGGAGGACCACAGTATCCATCCGCATGATCCGGTCGTGGAAGAGGTGCGTCTGCACCACACAGCCCCGGTTGACGGTCACGCCGTCCCCGAGGGTGACCAGGTCCGCCTCCGGCAGCCAGTAGCTCTCGCACCAGACGCCGCGGCCGACCCGCGCGCCGAGCGCCCGCAGCCAGAGGTTCAGCACCGGCGTGCCCGGCACCGCGCCGACCAGCCACGGCACCGCCAGCACCTCGACGAAGGTGTCCGCGAGCTCGTTGCGCCACACGAAGCTGCTCCACAACGGGTGCTCCACCGCCCGGAACCGGCCGACCAGCAGCCACTTCGCCGCCACCGCGACCACGCAGGCCACCGCGCCGGCGCCCAGCAGCACCAGGCCCGAGAGCAGCGCGGCCACGCCCGCCGACCAGGAGACGGCCAGCCGGGACAGCACCGCGACGGTCAGCACGCCGAGCGCCCCCGAGGCGAGCACCGGCAGCAGCCGGGCCAGCTCGACCAGCCCGCGCGCCCAGAGCAGCCGGGCCGGCGGCTCGTAGGTCAGGCTCTGGTCGGCCTCGTCCGCCGCGCGCGGCAGCCGCATCGGCGGCATGCCCAGGTACGAGCCGCCCTTCTTGGCCTTCTCCGGAGTCGCCGACAGCACGCCCACCAGGCCCCGCTTGGGCACCGCCCGGCCCGGCGCGGTCATTCCCGAGTTCCCGAGGAACGCCCGCTCGCCGACCTTCGCCTCGCCGAGCCGCACCCAGCCGCCGCCCAGCTCGTACGGCGCGATCAGGGTGTCGTCGGCCAGGAACGCGCCGTCGCCGACGGTGGTCAGGCTGGGCAGCGCCAGCACCGTGGACACCTCCGCGCCCCGGCCGACCCGCATCCCGAGCGCCCGCAGCCACAGCGGCGTGGCCAGCCCCGCGTACAGCGGGAACAGCACCTCCCGGGCCCGGTCCATCAGCTGGGTGACGGTCCACGCCTGCCAGCCGACCCGGCCGTGCAGTGGGTGCACCCCGGGGACCAGACCGCGGCTCAGCAACCGGACGGCGGCCACCAGCTGCGCCGCGTACACGGCGCCGTACGCCAGGGTGGCGGGCAGCAGGCCGAGCAGCGCGCCGCCGAGCGCCGCGCCGAGGTCGTCGCCCTGGTGGACGAAAGCGGCGAGGACCGCGAGCCCGGCCAGCGCGGGCGCCACCGGGAGCAGGCCGAGTGCCGTGCCGCTGGCACCGTAGAGCGCGGCCCAGAAGACCCGGTGCGGCGGGCGCTCCTTGGGCCACGCCCGCTCGACGCGGCCCAGCTTGACGGCGGGCGCGCCGCCCCAGCGCTGGCCGGTCGGCACGTGCCCGGTGACGCTGGAGCCGGGCAGCACCTGGGCGCGCTTGCCGACCCGGGCGCCGGGCAGCAGGGTCGAGCGGGTGCCGACCACGGCGCCGGAGCCGACCTTGACCTGGCCGACCTCCAACCGGTCGCCGTCCAGCCAGTAGCCGCACAGGTCCACCTCGGCCTCGACGGCGCAGCCCCGGCCCAGCTTCAGCATCCCGGTGACCGGCGGCAGCGAGTGCAGGTCCACCTCGGGCCCGACCTTGGCACCCAGTGCCCGGGCGTAGCGGACCAGCCAGGCGCCGGACAGCGCGGTGGCGCCGCTGAGCTCGGCGAGCCGCTCGGCGGTCCAGAGCCGCAGGTGGACGGCGCCGCCGCGCGGATGGCTGCCCGGGCGCAGGCCGCGCAGCAGCAGCCGGGCGCCGCCGGCCGCGATCGCCAGCCGGCCCGCCGGGCTGTACAGCGCCAGGGCGCCCGCGCCGACGGCCCACCAGGAGGCGGTGGGCGCCCACGGGTAGTCGCCGAGGTGGGAGAGCAGGTTGCCGGCCGCCAGCAGGGCGACCGTCCAGCGCAGGCCGACCACGGTGAACAGCGGGATCAGCAGGAGCAGCTGGAGCAGCTTGGCCCTGGTCGGCACCAGGGCGATGGTGCGGGCCTGGCCGCCCTGGGCGGCGGTGCGCTCCAGGTGCCGGGCGAGCTTGCGCAGCGTCGGGTGTTGGTAGACGTCCAGCACGGCGGCGTTCGGGTAGCGGGTGCGCAGCAGCGTGGTGAGCCGGGCGGCGGCCAGGCTGCCGCCGCCGATGCCGAAGAAGTCGTCGCGCGGGCCGCTCACCGTCACACCGAGGATCTCGGCCCACTGCTCGGCCAGCCAGGCCTCGGTGCCGTACAGCTGCTCGCTCGGCCCGGCGTTCTCCAGCTCGGGCAGCGGCCAGGGCAGGGCGGCCCGGTCGACCTTGCCGGAGGTGCGGGTGGGCAGGGTGTCGACCGGCGCGAGCAGCGGCACCAGGGCGGCCGGCAGCTCGGCGCGCAGCTTCTCGACGGCCTGCTCGCGGTCGAAGCCGTCCTGGACGACCAGGTAGCCGACCAGCAGCTGGTTGCCGCCGCGCGCGGTGCGGACGGCGGCGGCCGCGCCCGCCACGCCGGGCAGGGCCTGGAGCGCCGCGTCGACCTCGCCGAGTTCGATCCGGCGGCCGCCGAGCTTGATCTGCTCGTCGATGCGGCCGAGGAACAGCAGGCCGGCCGGGTCGGCCTGGACCAGGTCCCCGCTGCGGTACGCGCGCTCCCAGCCGAGCGAGGCCAGCGGCGCGTACTTCTCGGCGTCCTTCTCCGGGTCGAGGTAGCGGGCCAGGCCGACCCCGCCGATCACCAGCTGGCCGGTGCCGCCGGCCGCGACCGGCTCACCGGCCTCGTCGACCACGGCGAGGTCCCAGCCGTCCAGCGGCAGGCCGATCCGGACCGGGCCGTCGCCGGTCAGCAGCGCGGCGCAGGCGACCACGGTGGCCTCGGTGGGGCCGTAGGTGTTCCAGACCTCGCGGCCCTCGGTGACCAGCCGCTGCACCAGCTCCGGCGGGCAGGCCTCGCCGCCGAAGATCAGCAGCCGTACCTCGTTGAGCGCCTCGGCGGGCCAGAGCGCGGCCAGCGTCGGGACGGTGGAGACCACGGTGATCTCCTGCTCCGCCAGCCAGGGGCCGAGGTCGGCGCCGCTGCGCACCTGGGAGCGGGGGACGGGCACCAGGCAGGCGCCGTGGCGCCAGGCCAGCCACATCTCCTCGCAGGAGGCGTCGAAGGCCACCGACAGGCCGGCCATCACCCGGTCGCCGGGGCCGATCGGCTCGTCCTGGAGGAAGAGCGCGGCCTCGGCGTCGACGAAGGCGGCGGCGTTGTGGTGGGTGACGGCCACGCCCTTGGGGCGACCGGTGGAACCGGAGGTGAAGATGATCCAGGCGTCGTCGGCCGGCGTGGGGCGGGGG
Source organism: Kitasatospora sp. NPDC094016 (assembly GCF_040304045.1). Lineage (NCBI taxonomy): Bacteria > Bacillati > Actinomycetota > Actinomycetes > Kitasatosporales > Streptomycetaceae > Kitasatospora > Kitasatospora sp. NPDC094016. The sequence goes on along the minus strand of NZ_JBEOUK010000025.1, from coordinate 79,428 downwards.
CGGTGGTCCGCGGCCGCCTCGCCGGGGTGGGGCGCCGGGCGTTCGCGGTGGACGGTCAGTGCGCGGTCGGCGCCGAGCACGGCGGCGACGCCGGCCTCCCCGAAGACCAGCTGGGCGCGCTCGTCCGGGTCCTCGGCGTCGACCGGCACGTAGGCGGCGCCGGCGGCGAGCACGGCGAGGATCGAGACGTACAGGTCGTTGGTGCCCGAGGGGACCCGCACGCCCACCCGGTCGCCCGGGCCGATCCCGGCGGCGGCCAGCCGGCGGCGCAGCTGCTCGACCTCGGCGGCCAGGGCACGGTAGCCGAGCACGGTGCGCCCGTCGTCCAGGGCCGGTTCGTCGGGGTGGGCGCGGACGGTGGCTTCCAGGACGTCGACCAGGGTGCGCGGTGCGGCGGCCGGACGGCCCGGGAAGAGGGCGCGCGGTGGTGGGGCCTGCGGCGGCTTGGCGTGGGGCGGTGTGGTTCCGGGTGGCGTGGCTCGGGGTGGCGTGGCGGACTGCTCCGTGCTCGGTTCAGCTGTCATGGCAGCCCGTACGCTCCTCGTCCTCGCCCCGTTCCGACTGATGCCCGGCCCTTCGGGGCGGTGGGAGCACTCGCCTGACCGGGTGACCCCACTCCGGGGCCGGAGCGGACAACCCGACTGATGGTAGCCCCGCGTGCGAGGCGCCGTACGGCCCGATACCTGGCCCAACTAGGCCGGAAATGGCTTGAGCTGACGTTGCGTCAGTCAGCAACTGGGTGGGCGTGGCAGTCATGTGACTGGATGTCAGTCGAATTGACGGATCGTCAGGACGAATTTCCGATCGTGATCCATGCCACAGCGAATGCTGCTCCCTTCGGGTGGCGGGCCCGGCTTCCCGGCCCGGTTCCGGCCCGGTCGCCGGGCCCGCCATGGTGTCGGAGCGGTGTCCGAGAGGCGCCGGAGAGAGACCCGGATGGCGCCCGGACGGTGTCGGAGCGGTCAGCGGAAGCGGTGCAGGTGCTCCTGGAGGAACGCCTCCAGGGTGCGCGGGGCGCGCCCGGTCAGGTGGGCGAAGGTGTCGTCGGGCGCCTCCCGGCGGACCACCGCGAGCTGCTGGATCTCCACCACGTGGGAGGCCAGCCAGGGCGGCATCCCGGCCCGCTCGACCAGATGGGCGTGCAGCCCGGCCGGGGGCAGGTCGAGGTAGCGGACCGGGCGCCCGAGCAGCTCGCCGAGCAGCCCGGTGAGCTCCGGGTAGCTGTACGCCCGGCCCCCGGTGAGCGGGTACGTTCCGCCGGCGAGCTCCGGTCGGGTGAGCACCTCGGCCGCGGCGTCGCCGATGTCCCGGGCGTCGACGTAGTTGCAGCGGGCCTGGCCCAGGGCGCCGTGCACCACCCCGGCGGCGGCGATGCCGGGCGCCAGCAGCAGCAGTTTCTGCATGAACGCGTACGGCCGCAGCACCGTCGCGGTGATGCCGGACACGCGCAGGCGCTCCTCGACCAGATGGTGGCCGCGCGAGACGGCCACGGGGGAGTCGGGTTCGGCCGCGGGTGCGGAGATCTTGACGATGTGCTCCACACCGTTCTCGACCGCCGCGTCGATCGCGGCCAGCTCGTGCTGGACCTGGCGCGGGCCGTTGGCCATGGTGAGGAAGAGCTGGTGCGCGCCGCGGAAGGCCGCGCGCAGCGAGCCGGGGTCGGCGGCGTCGGCCGCGAGCGTCTCGGTCAGCGCGAGGGTCCGGTCGTCGAGGCCGGCCGCGAGGCGGGCGGGGTCGCGGCTGAGTGCGCGGCTCGGTGCACCGAGGGCGGCGAGGCTGCGCAGGGTGGCGCCGCCGGTGGCGCCTCCGGCGCCCATGACGACGATCATGAGGTCTGTCCTTCCGGTCGGGTGGAGAGTCGGTGCTGCGGGGATCGGGCCGGGCGGCTGCCGCGCCAGCGCCAGGTGATCACGGTGGCCGCGATCGCTGACGAGACCGGTAGATCGACCGGAAGGCGGCCGGGCCAGGGGCTGGTGGCGAGCCCGGGGATCTGCGGCAGCCAGTGCGCGGCCGCGAGGCCGACGGCGAGTGCGACGGCCGCGGCGGCCAGGCCGAGTGCGGGGGCCAGCAGGGCGCGCGGTGCCCGGCCGCCCGGGGAGCGGTCGGGCCGGCGTCGCAGGGCGGAGCCGACCAGGGTGGCGACGACGGCCGAGGTGCCGCCGATCGTGGTGGCCGCGGCGATCATCAGTTGCGGTTGGTGCGTGACGGCCCCGCCGATGCCGGCCATCACGGCGGGCATCGCGTAGGCGACGAGGACCTCCCGCCACAGGGTGAAGGGGGGTGGTGCGCCGGGTGCTTTCTTGCTCATGGGCTTCTCCTGCGGAGGTGCTGGGGGTTAAGTGATTAGGTGGCTAACTATTAGTGCTTAGGTGCCTAACTATTGGGTCGTGAAGTGGCGGGCCGCCTTGCGCGGCCCGCCGTTGTCGACCGGGTCAGTCCGCGGTCAGCGCGTCTGCGCCCTCGACCACCCTGGCCAGGAGGTCGAGGAAGGTCGCGCGCTCCTCGATCGAGAGCCCGCCGACCAGTGCCTGCATCCGGGCGAAGTGCTCGGGCGCCAGATCGCGCAGTCGCTGCGCGCCGCGCGCGGTGAGGACCACCACGTTGGCGCGGCCGTCGTCGGCGGACGGGCGGCGGACCACCAGGCCCTCCCGCTCCAGTCCGTCCACCAGGCCGGTCACGGTCGCCCGCGAGACGCCGAGGCTTGCCGCGAGCTGGGAGGGCGACTTCTCGCCGCCGTGGTCCTCCAGATCGGCCAGCAGTCGGTAGCGGCCGGTGGAAAGTCCGAACCGGGCGAAGTGCACCTCCCCGGCCTGGCCGATCCGGGCGCCCGCCGCCATCAGCCGGGCCGCGACCAGGATCGCCTGCGGGTCGGCCGTGAGGCCGTAGCGGGCGATCTGGCGGCGTGCCTGGTCGAGGGTGGGGGCGCCGCTGCCGGCGTCTGGGTGTTGCGTCATGAAAGTAATATGGCGCCTCATCAGTTTCCCGGTCAAGTCGACCGTCCGGCGTTCGATGTCCGGCGTCCGAAGGTGGCCGCGCCGCGTGGGGCGGCCGGGCGTGCGGGGCGGCCGGGCGCCGGCGGCGGGTGGGTGTGAGCGCGGGGGCTCTGCCGGTCGCCGAGCGGCGCTCCGGCCGTCGAGTGGTGCTGCGGGCGCCCGCGTGCCCGGGTTCCATGATGACGAACCATCAGATCAATCAACCGTCAAGTTGGTTTATTCACAGAATAATCCGGTCGCAAAGTGGACGGCATCGAAACATTTACGCTGCTTCCAGGTCTTCACATGGAGATCTCAGACTGACAGGCTGGGGCCGCCCTTTCAGTACTGAGGAGGTTCCTTGTCCCGTATATCCACGCTGGCCGGAGCGGTCACCTGCGCCCTCGCCCTCGTCACCGGTAGTGCTGTCGCGGCATCGGCAGCGCCGATGGACCTGGCGCCGGGTGCGGCGGCCGAGGCGAAGGTCGCCGCTGTCAACTGGACCCCGTGTAACCCCGACCCCAGCAAGCCGGACCCAGGTATCTACGACTGTGCCGTGTACCCGGTTCCGCTGGACTATGACAACCCGTCGGGTGAGAAGATCGGCATCGCCATGATGCGCCGGCGGGCGAGCGACCCGTCCAAGCGGATCGGCTCGCTGTTCCTCAACCCGGGCGGCCCGGGTGGTAGCGGCTACCTGTGGGCGACCACCACCCGCTTCGGTACCGAGGTGCAGTCGCGCTTCGACCTGGTCGGCTTCGACCCCCGCGGCGTGGCCCGGAGCAACCCGCTCAAGTGCTTCAAGACCCAGGAGGACGCCGACGCGGTCAACGGCCGCATGGTCGGCGTGCCGGTCACCAAGTCCGAGATCAACGAGACGCTGGACGCGGACCAGGACTACACCGACGCGTGCAGCAAGAACGCCGGCCCGCTGATCGAGCACATGTCGACCATCAACGTGGTCCGCGACCTCGACCGGATGCGTCGCGCCGTCGGCGACTCGCAGCTCAACTTCGCCGGGTTCTCCTACGGCACCCTGATCGGCGCGACCTACGCCGGGATGTACCCGAACAAGGTGCGCACGATCATCGTCGACGGAAACGTCGACCCGAACCTGCGCCTGCACGACGGCCTGGAGTACGACCGTCAGCGGGCGGGCGGCTTCGAGCTGGCCCTGGACGAGTTCCTCAAGCGCTGCCAGGCCGCCGGCGCCCCGCGCTGCGCCTTCGGCGAGGGCGACACCCGGGCCAAGTTCGACCAGCTCCGCGACCACCTGCGGACCAGCCCGGTCACCCTGCCCAACGGCTCCCAGGTGACGCTGAGCACCTTCACCAGCGAGGTGGCCAGCGCGCTGTACTCGCAGGCCAAGCTGGCGCCGCTGGCGAAGTCGCTGCAGGCGACGTACCAGCTGGTCCGGAAGCCGGCCGCGAACACCCTGATGGCGCCGAAGGCGACCGTCTCGGACGACGACGCCAACATCCTCGCGGTGAACGCCCCGCGGGCGCTGCGTGAGGCCCCGGTCGACTCCGAGTACACCGCCGACGACTCCTACATGGGCGTCAACTGCCAGGACAAGCCGTACCCGTCGAACGACCGGGTCTTCCCGAACGTCGCCAAGGCCTGGGAGAAGGAGTCGCCGACCTTCGGCCGCTACCAGGCCTTCGACGCGCCCGCCTGCGCGAGCTGGCCGGCCCCGGCCCGGGACGCCGAGCGCTTCAGCGGCCCGTGGAACAAGAAGACCTCGAACACCGTCATGGTGATCGGCAACCTCTACGACCCGGCCACCCAGTACAAGTTCGCCCAGCGGATGCAGCAGCAGCTGGGCAACGCCGTGCTGGTCAGCGTGGACGCGATCGAGCACTGCGCCGTCGGCCGCAGCCAGGCGCTGAACGCGCTGGTCACCCGCTACCTGGTGGACGGCACCGCGCCGAAGCCGGGCCAGCTGCTGAAGCCGGACGCGGCGATCTTCCCGGCGGCCTGACGGGGCTGAACGGCCTGACGGGGCTGAGCGGCCGGCCGGCGGGACCGGCCGGCGAGCCCTCGGGGGCCTGAGGTACGCGTGAACGGATGTGGTGGTCGGCGGCGCCGGCCACCACATCCGCGTTTTCCGGCCCAGCCCCCGGACGACGGCGTGAACGCGGATGGCCGTGCGAACGCGGACGACGGCGCGAACGGGAAATGCAGCGTGAATACGACGGTGGATCGCCATCCGGCCCTCCTCGGAATCGAGTTCTTCTCGGATGTCGGGGACCGTAGCCGATACCACTGACAATCGGCCGCCGGGCCCGAACTGGTCCGGAACCTGCACCGATTCGCCGAAAACGACGTACTGTCACACTGGTTCGTCAACGGATTCACACCCTCGAATACCTCGGCCTTCCACCGCGGGCCCTTCCGCCGGGCCCGGATCGCCACCTTCTGGGACTGGCTGGCGCGGGACGTCGAGGGCGTGTACGGGGACGGCGCGGAGGTGTTCCACCACGTTCGGTCGATCACTCGCCCGGGGGCCCGACCGGGAGGGAGCCCCACCGGATGCGCGAGCCGCCGCAGGGGCGCAGGGTCGAGGTATGAGCGGAGTGGTCGTGCTGGTCGAGCTGGAGCCGTCCACGGAGGTGCTGGACGCGGGCGAGGTCGACGTGGGCGCGCGGATCCGCTGGGTGCACGCGGCGGCGCCGGATCCGGACGCGCCGGAGGAGCCGGGGCCGGTGACGTGCTGCGGCCTCGACACGGCGGACCTCGAACTGGAGCCCTACCGTCCGGCCGGGCCCGGCGAACCGTGGTACCCGCCGTCCCAGCGCACCCGGCGGTGCCGAGCCTGCGAGACGGTGCTCAAGGCGCCCTGAACGCACCCCGGGCGCGCGCCGGCCCGCCCGACCGGGCAGGCCGGTGCGGCTGGGTGCACCCTGGTGCACCCAGGCCACCCCTACGCGGTCGCCTTCGCCGTCTCCTCCTCGACGATCCGCCCGTCACGCAGCTCGATCACCCGGTCGGCGAGCTCCATCAGGGTCGGGTCGTGGGTGGCGACCACCACGGTGACGCCCTCGCTGCGGACGACGGCGCGCAGCAGCTGCATGATCGAGCGGCCGGTCTCCGAGTCCAGCTGGCCGGTCGGCTCGTCGGCGATGATCAGGCCGGGCTCGTTGGCCAGCGCGCGGGCGATGGCGACGCGCTGCTGCTGGCCGCCGGAGAGTTCGCCGGGCCGCTGGTTGGCCTGGCCGGCGAGGCCGACGAGGGCCAGCAGGGTGTGCGCGCGCTCCTCGCGTTCGGCGGCGGAGACCTTGCGCAGCCGCATCGGCACGCCGACGTTCTCGGCGGCGGTGAGCATCGGGATCAGCCCGAAGGACTGGAAGACGAAGCCGATCCGCTCCCGCCGCAGGGCGAGCCGGCCGTCCTCGTCCAGCTTGGCGAGGTCGGTGCCGTCCAGGGCGATGCTGCCGGCGGTCGGGGCATCCAGGCCGCCGACCAGGTTGAGCAGGGTGGTCTTGCCGGAGCCGGAGCGGCCCTTGAGCGCGGCGAGTTCACCGCGGCCGACGGTGAAGGAGACGCCGCGCAGCGCGTGCACGGTCCGCTCGCCGGTGCCGAAGCTGCGCCGGAGGTCGGTCACGGCCACCATCGGGGTGTCGGTGGTGGCGGTGGCCTGAGGCTGCGTCATTGAGGCTTCCCCCTGTGTGTGTCTACCCAGTGTCTACGGACGGGCGGCGCCACGGGTTCACGGTTTCGGGCGGCGATTTCCGGGGTGCGGGTCGGCGTTCCCAAAGGTGTGCCGTGGAGCCTGAATTGTGAAATGTCCATGGCATTCTGGCGGGCGCCCGGAGCGCGGGAGCTGCCAATGCAAGGAATTTGCTCATTACTTACTTGTTAGCGCAAGTCCCTTCCGTTCCTGGATCGAATCTGACAGAGTCGTCCGCTATCCGGTGATCAAATGCCGGTGATCATTGCGTTGATGTGTCCTAAGTGTGTCTATTCGTAGCCGAGTTGTGACCAAATCGGATCGATGGACCGGGCTGGGACGCAACCTGGGGACGTAAAGACCGGGGAGGAACTTGATGCTCGGCTTCGTCGTGCGCCGACTGCGCGGGCGACTGCCGCTGGCTGCCGCCGTGCTGCTCGCAGTGCTGATCACCACGGCCGTGCTGACCGCGCTGGTGGCATTCAACCGCAGTGTGGGCGAGGCCGGCTTGCGGCAGGCGCTCCAGGGGGCAGGCCACGCCCGGACCACGGTCGTGGTGACGGCCGAACACGGGCTCGACCAGCGTGCGAAGGACGAGGCGGAGCTCGCCGCTTACCGCGGCAGGCTCTTCGGAGACCTGCCCGTGCACACCGACAGTCTGCTGCGCAGCCGCTCCTACGGCCTGCCGGGCGGCGGCGCCCCCGTGACCGCGGGTCTCGGCCCCGGCGCCCAGCCCGATCTGACGGTCCTCGCCGACCTCGACCGCGACCGGACCCGCCTGCTCGCCGGCGCGTGGCCCGCCGCGGCCTCCGGCCCGGTCCAGACCGCCGCCCCGCAGGTCGCCGTCCCGCAGGCCATGCTGGCCCGGCTCGGCCTCACCGACCAGGCCCTGCCCGCCGACGTGCAGATGGCGGACCGCCTCGACGGCAAGTCGCTGACCGTCCGCGTCACCGGCGTCTACCGGGCCGTCGACCCGACCGACGCGTACTGGCGCATCGACCCGGTCGGTGGCCACGAGGTCGAGGTCGGCGGCTTCACCACCTTCGGCCCGATGCTGGTCGACCAGAGCGCCTTCACCACCGGCGGGTTGGTGCAGAGCAGCCGCAGCTGGCTGCTCGACGCCGACTTCGCGGGCATCGGCCGCTCCGCGGCGGAGGCCATGGGCAACCGCTCCCAGAGCCTCGCCGACGACCTGCAGTCCCGTGCCAGCATCAGTTCGCGGACCGAACTGCCCGACGTCATGCGCGAGTTGTCCTCCAGCATGATGGTCGCCCGGACCACCCTGCTGATCGGCGCCCTCCAGCTGACCGTGCTCGCCGTCGCGGCGCTGCTGCTGGTGGTCAACCTGATCGCGACCCGGCAGACGGCCGAGAACGAGCTGCTCGCCGCCCGCGGCGCCTCCGGCGCCCGGCTCGGCGTCTTCACCGCGACGGAGTCGCTGCTGCTCGCCCTGCCCGCCGCGCTGCTGGCCCCCCTGCTGACCCCGTTCCTGGTCCGCGCCCTGGCCGGCTTCGGAACCGACCACCAGGTGCCCCTGGACACCGGCGTCAGCTGGTCGCTCTGGCCGATCGCCGTGCTCTGCGCCTTCGCCTGCGTCCTGCTGGCCAGCCTGCCCAGCCTCCTGCGCGGCGCCGGAGCCGCCCTGCGCAGCCGCTCCGGCCGCCGCCAGGCCCTGGTCTCCGGCATCGCGCGCAACGGCGGCGACCTCGCCGTGCTCGCCCTGGCCGTGCTCGCCTACCAGCAGCTCAGCCAGTACGGCGGCGGGCTGTCCACCGACTCCTCCGGCCGGCTCGGCGTGGACCTGCTGCTGGTCGCCACCCCGACCCTGGCGCTCTGCGCCGGCACCCTGGTGGTGCTGCGCCTGCTGCCGCTCGCCGCCCGGCTCGGCGCCCACGTGGCCGCCCGCGGCCGCGGCCTCGGCCCGGCCCTGGTCGGCTGGCAGCTGGCCCGTCGGCCCGCCCGCGCCACCGGCCCCGTGCTGCTGCTCGTGATGGCCGTGGCCACCGGCGTGCTGGCGCTCGGCCAGCACGCCACCTGGACCGCCTCCCAGCGTGACCAGGCCGCCTTCAACACGCTCGGCGGCCTGCGGATCTCCGCCTCCCACAACGCCCTGATGGGCCAGGGCGGCCGCTACGGCGCGCTGCCCGGTGGCGACCGGCTCGTCCCGGTGGTGCGCGAGGAGCAGTCTCTGCCCAACGGCAAGGGGCAACTGCTCGCCGCGGACACCGCCGCCTTCGCCGAGCGCGTCCCGGTCCGCCCCGACCTGCTCGGCGGGCGCACCCGCGAGGACGTGTTCGGGTCGCTCGCCCAGCCCGCCCCCACCGGCCCGCAGGCCGGCCTCGAACTGCCAGGCCACCCGCTGCGGATCGACGCCGAGGTGACCGTCCAGCAGCCGGAGCAGGCGGTGAAGCTGCCCAACGGCTCCAGCCTTCCGGCGGTCCACCCGGAGGCCAGGCTGCTGGTGCGCGACCGCTTCGGCGTGATCCACAAGGTCGCGTTCGGCACGCTCCCGCTGACCGGCGACGCCAAGGTCTCGGCCTCGCTGACCACGCTGGTCGACGCCCCGCTCGGCTCGGCCGCCGCGCCGCTGACCGTGGTCGGCGTGATCGTCTCCTTCGGCGACCGGTCCGACGGTGAGCTGACCGTCCGCCGGCTGTCCGCCTCCGACAGCGCCGACGGCCCCGCGACCGCCGTCCAGGTGCCGGCCGGCTTCGGCTGGACGGCGGCGGTGCCCGCCGTCCGGGCGACCGGGGACGTGGTAGCCGGGCCGGCCGCCACCCTCGGGTCCGAACCGGCCGGTGCCGACCGCCTGTTCTCCATCCGCTACCGCTTCGCCAACGGCATGGGCGGCGAGCTGCTCCGCGCCGTCCTGCGGCCGGCCGGGACGAGCGTGCCGGACACCCTGTCCGGCGTCGCCACCCGCGACTACCTGAAGCTCGTCGGCGCCTCCGTCGGCGACACCCTCAAGGTGCCGTTCGCCGGGACCGTCCTGCCGGTCAAGGTCGCCGCGACGGTCGACGCCCTGCCGACGGCCGGCCCCGACGCGCTCATGGTCGACCTCGCCACCACGGCCCGGCTGATGGCCGCCCAGGGCAGCGAACTGCCCAACCGCGCCGAGTGGTGGCTGCCCGCCACCGGCCCCGGCGACCGGACCCCCGCCGAGGCCGCCGCCGCCCTGCGCGCCGCCCCCGGCACCCAGGACGTCCAGCTCTACGAGGAGGCCTCCGAGGCCCTCCTCAGCGACCCGGTCGGCGCCGCCCCGCAGAGCGCACTCATGGTCATCGCGGTCGTCACCGGGGTGCTCGCCGCGATCGGCTTCGGCGCCGCCGTGGCCGCCTCCGCCCGCGAACGCTCCCGGGACTCCGCGCTGCTGCTCGCCCTGGGCGCCCGCCGCAAGCAGGTGACCCGCACCATGGCCGCCGAACAGGCGCTCCTGGTCGCCCTCGGCGGGGCCGTCGGGCTCGGCCTCGGCACGCTGCTCGTCCACCTGATCGTGCCGTTCGTCGTGCTGACGCCCGCCGCCCGCCGACCGACGCCCGGGGCGCTGATCGAGCTGCCGTTCGGCCAGGCCCTGCTGCTCACGGCCGCGATCGCCGTCGTTCCCCTGTTGTCGGCCTTCCTGATCGGACGCCGCCGTCGAGACGTGGCCGCCCGGCTGCGCCACGTGGAGGAGATGTGACCACCAAGGCCGGCACCCCCGTGCCCACCCCTTCGCCCGCGCCCGCCCACGGCCCCGCGCCCTGGGTCCGCACCCGGCTGCGCGCGACGCCGCTGGCCACCCTGCTGATGGCGGCGCTCGCCTTCGTCACCGTGTTCATGGCGGCGGCCTTCCCCCGCGTCGTCGACCGGGGCGCGGACAGCGCCCTGCGGGACTTCGTGCACCAGAAGGGCGTCAACGCGACCAGCCTGCAAGCCACCTCCGAGCCGAACCTGAGCGACCCGGCCTCCGCCCTCGACGACGTGCAGCAGAAGCTGACCGCGGAGATCGGCCGGAACCTGCCGCTCACCGAGACCAGCCAGCTCTACGGCAGCCGGGCCAAGTCCCCGCGCAAGATGTTCAACGAGGGCTACGCCCGTCTCTCCGACCATCCGCCGGTGCTCGGCCTGCTGTACCTGCACGGGCTCAAGGAGCTCGTCACCCTCACCGACGGCGTCTGGCCGGGCCCCGCGGCCGAGGGCGCACCCCTGCCGATGATCATCAGCCAGACGGCCGCCGAGACCATCGGCGTCAAGCTCGGTGACGTCGTCGACAACGGCAGCGACCTGACCGGCGGCAACCGGTCCACCGTGGTCGGCTTCTACCGCGTCAACAACCCCACCGACCCGACCTGGGACGACATCGGCTGTCCCGCCCGCGCCTGCCTGGAGGGCCAGGGCACGGAACTCCACTGGGCGACCACCGGTTTCGTCGGCGACAGCGGCCTGCACCAGCTGATCCTCTGGGGCAACGGCGGCGTGAACTTCTGGCGGCTGCCCGTCGACTCCGGCGCCCTGCGTGCCGACCAGCTGGCCGAGACCCGCGCCACCGTCGGCTCCTACCTGGTCGGGCGCGGCGCCACCACCCTCGCCGACGTGACCAAGCGCCCGGACCTGCACGTCACCTCGCTCCTGCCCGACGTCTTCACCCGGGCCACCGCCCGCTACGACGCCGCGGCCCCGCTGGCCGCGATCGGACCGGCCGGAGTAGCGGGGGTGGCCGTCGTGGTGCTGTGCCTCGCGGCGGCCCTCACCGCCGACCGGCGCACCGCCGAACTCCGGCTGCTCCAGGCCCGCGGCGGCTCGCGCGGCGGCATCCTGCTGCGCCTGCTCGGCGAGGGCGCGGCGACCGTGCTGCCCTCCGCCCTGCTCGGAACGGCCCTCGCCCTGGTGCTGCTGCCCACCCCCCGGTGGGGCAACGCCCTGCTCACCGCCCTGGCGGTCACCCTGATCGCCGTGCTGGCCTTCCCGGCGCGCGCCGCCGTACTGCTGTCCCCGCCGAAGGCCGTGGCCGGCTGGCGCCGACTCGTCGGCGAACTCGCCGTCCTGGCCGTCACCGCCGCGGCCGTGGCCGAGGTCCGCCGCCGCGGCGTCGCCCCCGGCAACGGCCTGGACCCGCTGCTGGTGGCCGCCCCGCTGATGCTCGCCCTCACCGGCGGTCTGCTGCTGGCCCGGATCCAGCCGCTGGTGGTCGGCTGGCTGGCCGCCCTCGCCGGGCGCGGCCGCGGCCTGATCGGCTTCCTCGGCCTGGCCCGCGCCGCCCGCGACAGCTCGGGCCGCCGCCGGCCCTCCGCGCTGCCGCTGCTCGCCCTGGTGATCGCCGTCACCACGACCGGCTTCGGCGCCACCGTGCTCGACACCGTGGACAGCGTCCGGCTGCGCGCCGGCCGGATCGCCACCGGCGGTGACGCCTCCGTCTCCCTGCCGGTCTACGCGACCCTGCCGGAGGCGTTCACCACGGCCGCCGCCGAACTGCCCGGCGTACGGGCCGCGACCGGGGTGTGGGTCGAGCCCGGGGCCTTCTTCATCGGCGCCGACGGCGACTCCACCTCGGCCATCCTCGTGGTGGCCGAGCCGAAGGCCTACGCCGAGATCGCCCGGACCTCCGGGGTGGGCGAGTTCGACCCGGCGGTGCTCGCCGGTACCCCCGGCGGCCCGGACACCCCGGTGCCGGCACTGTTCAGCAGTGGCCTGTCCAAGCGACTGGCCGGCGGCCCGCCCCGGCTGCGCACGCCCAACGGGGGCCAACTGCGCACCACCGTCGCCGGGATCGTCACCGGCACCCCCGCCCTGCCGGACCCCGGCAAGCCGTTCATGGTGGTGCCGGTCGGGCCCGCCTCCGAGCGCCTTCCGGAGCTCAAGCGGACGAACAAGTGGCTCTCCGCCGGCGACGTCGACGCCGGCCAGGTCAGGAACCTGCTCCTGGACCGGGGCCTGACGACCGCCACGGGCCTCGCCAAGCTGATCCGGGACGAGGCCGTGGCCGCCGGCAAGGGCAGCGACGGGCTGCCCCCCGGGTACACGGTCCGCAGCAGCCACGAAGTGGCCGCCGCGCTCGCCGCCGACCCGCTGCAGCGCTCCGCGGAACGTCTGTTCTGGTACTCGGGTGCCGCCGGCGCCGGGTTCGCCCTGCTGGCCGTCCTGCTGACACTGGTCCGGGCCGCCCCCGAGCGCACGGCCCTGCTGGCCCGACTGCGCACCATGGGCCTGCGGCCCCGGCAGGGGCTGGCGCTGATCATCACCGAGACGCTGCCGCAGGCCCTGGTTGCGGCCGTCGGCGGCGGGCTGGTCGCGCTGGCGGCGGTCGGACTGCTCGGGTCGGCCTTCGACCTGTCGGCGCTGGTCGGCGCCGACGTCGGCGACGTGCTGACCCCCGTCCTGCTGCCGGTGCTGCTGCCCACGGCGGGCCTGGCGCTGGTGGTCTGCCTCGGGGTGGTCCTGGAGGCGGCCGTCTCCGGCCGGCGCCAGATCGCCACCGAACTGCGGGCGGGGGACCAGCGGTGAGGGCGGGAGGAGCGGTACGGCCCGTGACACCGGCGCCGGCCGCCGGGACCGCGGGGACCGTCGAGGTCGTCGAGATTTTCAGGACCGTCAGCACCTTCAGGACCGCCAGGACCTCTAGGACAGTCAAGACAGGAGACGAGCGGTGAAGAGCACTCCCCAGGAGCAGCCGGTCGCCGATGCCCCCAGCTTGCAGGAGCTCCGGCAGCGGGCCCTCGCCGCCGCCTCGCCCAAGGCGTACGGCGAGGGCGCGGCCATCGTCTGCGACCGGCTGGTGCGGATCTTCAGCGCCGAGGGCGTCGAGGTCCAGGCGTTGCAGGGGCTGGAGCTGACCATCCAGCAGGGCGACCTGGTCGCCCTGGTCGGTGCCTCCGGCAGCGGCAAGTCCACCCTGCTGACCATCCTCGCCGGGCTCGACGTGCCGACCGCCGGAAGCGCCACCGTCGCCGGCTGCGACCTGCTGGAGATGTCCGCCCGGGAGCGGCTGCGCTACCGGCGCGAGGTGGTCGGCTTCATCTGGCAGCAGACCGCCCGCAACCTGCTGCCCTTCCTCACCGCCGCCGAGAACGTCGCCCTGCCGATGCAGCTGCGCGGGCGCCGGGCCGGGGCCGGGCGGGCCAAGCAGCAGGCCGACCGGGTGGCCGAGCTGCTGGAGGCGCTGGAGATCGGCGACCTCGCCCACCGCCGCCCCAACGAGCTCTCCGGCGGCCAGCAGCAGCGGGTCGCGATCGCGGTGGCGATGGCCAACAACCCGCCGGTGCTGCTCGCCGACGAGCCCACCGGCGAGCTGGACTCCGAGACCGCGGGGGTGATCTTCGAGTCCTTCCGCACCGTCAACCGGGAACTCGGCGCCACCGTCGTCATCGTCACCCACGACCCGATGGTCGCGGGCGAGGTGCGCCGCACGGTCGCCATCCGGGACGGCCGGACCAGCAGCGAGGTGCTGCGCCGCACCGTCACGGACGAGCACGGCGAGGAGTCGGTCAACGAGCGCGAGTACGTGATGCTGGACCGCACCGGGCGGGTGCAGCTGCCGGTCAAGTTCCTGGAGTCGCTCGGGATGGAGCACCGGGTGGCGGTCGACCTCGCGGCCGACCACATCGAGGTCCGCCCGGACGACATCGCCGGGCACTGAGGCGACGGGCACCGAGGAAGCGGAGGGGCGGCGGCCGGCTGGTCCGTCAGCTGTCGCCGCCCATCCGCTGGAAGAGCCCGCTGCCTTCGGCGTCCGCGCGCGGGTCGGGTGCGTCCTCACCGGCGCGCTCGCCCCGGGCGGTGGCGGTGCAGAGGGCGAAGACGAGCACTGCACTGGCCGCGACGGCGAGGATTCCGAGTGCGGTCAGGACGCGTAGCCAGGTCAAGGAAGTGCCTCCTGGGGACGGTGCGGAGGAAGGCCGCCGGGGTTGTATCGGCAGTTCGGTCCGCACGGTCGAGTGTCCACAGGCGGTTCTTCCCGTCGTCCGCCGCGCGAGAGGTCGCCCGCGCGGGCGCTCGAAGCATCAGTAGGGCGCGTCACACTCCCTCGCGCGCCCCTGTGGGAATGACGGTCCGTTCCTGCGAGGACGTGGCCAACGCCCGCAGCGCGTCGAGGTCCGGCTTCCCCGCCCCGGTCAGCGGGATCCCCGGCAGCACCAGGACGGAGTCCGGAGCGCACCGAGGCCCGACCCGCTCCCGGGCCCAGCGGCGCAGTTCCTCCGCCGTCGCCCGCGATCCCGGCCCGGTGACCACGGCCGCGTGCACCCGTTCCAGCCGGTCCGGTCCGGCCGTCGCGAACATCACCGCCTCCCGCACCTCCGGGTGCGCACGCAGCGGCTCCTCGACGTCCCGGGGGAAGACGTTGTGCCCGTCCACGATCGCCATCGGGCGGCGCCCGGCCACCGTCAGATAGCCGGCCGTGTCCAGGCTGCCCAGATCGCCGGTGTGCAGCCAGCCGTCCCGCAGCACCCGGGCGGTCAGCTCCGGATCGCGCCAGTAGCCGACCATCGCCGTCGGGGTGCGGACGCAGATCTCCCCGGTCCGGCCCGCCGGCAGCACCGTCCCCTCCTCGTCCACGATCCGCACCTCGGTGTCCGGGAACGGGCGCCCGGCCGTCGACAGCAGCCGCGGGTCCAGGTGCTCGTCCGGGCCCAGCCTCGTCACCGGCCCGCACTCCGTCAGGCTGTACGTCTGGTGCAGCACCCGGCCCAGCCGCCGCGTCGCCTCCGCCAACCGGCGCGGCGACGGCGGACAGCCGGTGTACGTGACGCGGCGCAGGCTGCCGGTGTCGGTCGCGCGCAGCAGCGGATGGTCCAGCACGCGGTAGAGCAGGTGCGGCGGCAGATACACCCGGGAGACCCGGAACCGCTCGATCGCCGCCAGCACCGCCTCGGCGGCGAAGGCCTCCTGCAACACCACCGTGCCGCCCGCCGCCAGCGCCAGATCCGCCGTCGTACCGCCGCCGTGGCACAGCTCCGTACAGAGCAGGAACGTCGAACCGGACAGCAGCGCCGGTCGCGGCGGCCGGGCGAACCGGCGCAACACCCCCTTCGGCCGGCCCGTCGTCCCGCCGGTGAACCGCACCGCCATCACGTCCTGCGGGCGGAACCGCGGGGCCAGCGGGTCCGGCGAGCGGGACGCGGCCGCCGCCGACAGGTCCACCCCGAGCTCCGACGGCCCCAGCGCGAACAGACCCGCCGAGGGCAACGCCCGCGCGATCCCGTCGGCGGCGGCCCGGCAGCGGGCCGGATCGAAGACCAGCGCCGACGTCCCGGCGAACCCGGCCAGCGCCACCGACTCGCCGACCGGGCCGTCCGGATGGGGCATCGCCACCCGGCACCCCAGCAGGTTCGCGGCCAACCGCACCAGCACCGCCTCCGGCCGGTTCCCGGCCAGCACCGTCACGCCGTCCCCGCGCCCGAGCCCGGCACCCGCCAGCGCCCGCGCCGTCCGGTACACCCCGTCCAGACACTCCCGGGCGGTCAGTGCCTCCTCCCCCCAGCGGATCGCCACCCGCCCGGGATCCCGCTCCAGCCCCGCCAACACCAGCCCGGTGTACGTCGGCCCCGAATCCGCCATGCTGCGGCCTCCTGTCTGATGGGACGTCAGCTTAGGGCGGGTGCGGTGGTGGAGTGGTGTGGGGGATCCCGGGGGCAGGGGCCGCTGCCGGGGCGTCCTGCCGTGCCCGGACCGGAGTGCCGTACCCGCGGCCGGGAGTTGTTAGGGTTCCCCGTCGGACAGGGACGGGGGACACGTGGGCACCAGCACGGGCACGGCCGAGGCGCCGGGCGGGCAGGGGGCCGAGGAGCGCCCGCACGGCGTCCTCGACCTGCGGGGCGTCGCGGGGGCGGCGTTCACCGTGGGCTACCCGCCCGATGCCGTCGTGGTCGTGTCGGGCCTGCCGGGCGCGGGCAAGAGCACGCTGCTGCGGCGCTGGTCCGGGGCGGGGACGGTGCCGACCGTCGACCCGCGCGCCGTCCACGAGGCCTGCGAGGCGGTCATGCCCGCCCGCCTGCCGTACGCGGTCTACCGGCCCTGGGCCCGGCTGGAGCACGTCCGGCTGCTGCGCTCCTCCGTGCGGCGCGGCGGGCCGCTGCTGGTGCACGACTGCGGCAGCCGCGCCTGGATGCGCCGCTGGCTCGCCCGCGAGGCCGCCCGGCAGGGCCGGCAACTGCACCTGGTGCTGCTCGACGTCGGTGCCGCCACCGCGCTGGACGGCCAGCGCGCCCGGGGCCGCCACGCCTCCGCCCGGGTCTTCGCCCGCCACCGCCGGGGCCTGGACCGACTGCTCGCCGCCTTCACCCGCCACACGCGCTCCGGCACGCCGACACCGACCCCGGAAGCGGCCTCCGTCCTCCTCCTCGACACCGCCTCCCGCTCCCGCGCCACAGCCGTCCACTTCGGCCCTGCCCGGTGAGGCCCCCGGCGGAGGCGGTGACCGGGAGCAGTGCCTGAGCTGCCGGGAGCGGTGAAGTCCCCTGGCCGGAGCGGTGGTCAGAGGAGGCCGAGGCCGGGATCCACGGCGGCGAGGCGGCAGGTGGCGTCCCAGAGGCGGTCGGCGACGGCACGGTCGGTCAGGTGGGGCTGGGCGGGTTCGAGGCGGGGGGCGCCGCGCAGGCCGAAGACGCGGGGGCCCCAGAGCTGGCCGCCCTGGGCCTGCGGGTCGAGGACGGCCCGGACGATCGGCCACGCGCCGTGGTCCTTGCCCTGGAGGAGGAGCCCGGCGGGCAGGCCGCGCAGGCCTTCGGCGACGGTCCGGGTGTGGACCGGCGGGCGGGGCGGGGTGAGCGAGTCGAGTGCGCCGCCGGGGTGCGCCAGCAGGCTGAGCACGGTGCTGCCGGCGGCGCGGAGGCGTCGGTCGAGTTCGAGGCCGAAGGTCATCTGCGCCAGTTTCGAGCGGCCGTAGGCGCGTTTGGGCCGGTAGTCCACGGCCGACTGGAGGTCGTCGAGGTCCAGTCGCTCCGAGCGGGCCGCGAAGCTGCCGACCGTCACGACGCGGCCCGCCGGTGCGGCCGTGAGCAGGGGGGCCAGCCAGCGGGTGAGCGCGACGTGCCCGAGGTGGTTGGTCGCGAACATCAGCTCGTGCCCGGCCCCGGTCTCCCGGCGCGGCGGATCGTCCAGCGCGACCCCGGCGTTGTGGACGACCGCGTCGAGGTGGTCGAGGGCGAGCCCGTCCACGGCGGCCCGCAGGGAGGGCAGGTCGGCGAGGTCCAGCGGGAGGTTGCGCACCACGGCGCCGGGGACGCGGGAGCGGATCGACGCCATGGCGGCCCCGGCCCGACCGGCGTCCCGGCTGCCGAGCACGACCGTGGCGCCCGCCCCGGCGAGCTGCTCGGCGACGAAGTAGCCGATACCGGCGTTGCCCCCGGTGACCAGGACGCTCCTCCCGGCGGCGGCCGGCGGCCGGTGAACGTCCCACGGCCGGTTGCGGGTTGTGGACGACATGCTGATGACCTCCTGGCGAATTCGGGGCCGCCGGGACACCCGCGATTCGGGCCTGCGGCCCCGCCGGCAGCCCCACGATCACAGGCCTGACCGGCAGATCACTGACAGATCGCCGTCACCGCCGGCGGGCCCCAAGATCGTCGAACCGCCGGGTTTCGGGCCCGCGTCGGGTGGGGCCCTGCGAGACTAGGGCCAGCAGAGTTCGTCACGGAGAGAGGTCCGCATCCGCATGTCCAGCAGTGCCGCCGTCGACAACCCGTGGTTCCGCCGCTTCAGTCCGTCCGACTCCGCCCCCGCCCGGATCGTGATCTTCCCCCACGCGGGCGGCTCCGCCAGCTACTACATGGAGTACGCCAACGCGCTCGCGCCCTACGCCGACGTGCTCACCGTCCAGTACCCGGGCCGTCAGAACCGCTTCGCCGAACCGGCGATCGACTCGGTGCTGGAGCTCGCCGAGCAGCTCTACCGGGAGCTGCGCGAGTGGACGGACCGGCCGCTGACCTTCTTCGGGCACAGCATGGGCGCGGCCGTCGCCTTCGAGACCGCCCGATGCTTCGCCCGCGACGGCCTCCCGGGGCCCGAGCGGCTGTTCGTCTCGGCGGGCCGCGCGCCCTCGCTGCCCCGGGAGACCGCCGTCTACCGGCTGCCGGACGACGGGCTGCTCGACACGATCGTGCGCCTCGGCGGGACGGACGAGCGGATCCTCACCATCCCGGCGCTGCGCGAGCTGATCCTGCCGGCGCTGCGGGCCGACTACACCGCCATCGAGACGTACCGCTGCGCACCGGAGGCGACCGTGCCGCAGCCGATCACCGCGCTGGTGGGGGAGACGGACCAGAACGCCACCGTCGACCAGGCCGCCCAGTGGGACCGGCACACCACCGGCGGTTTCGACCTGCGAGTCTTCCCCGGTGGGCACTTCTACGTGGCGGACCAGACCGCGGCCGTGGTCGAGGTGCTCACCGCGCACCTGCGGGGCTGAGCGGCCGCGCCGGGGCGCAGTCGGCCCCGGTGACGCGCCCCGGCGGCTCGGCTACTGTGCCTGCGTGACGGGCCGTCAGTCGAGCCGCCGTCGGCGCCGTCAGCCGAGACCACCCACCCTGGAGGCCGCCATGCGCCGGATCGCCGTCGTCGGAGCGGGCCAGGCCGGCCTGCAGCTCGCGCTGGGGCTGGTGGCGGCCGGCTACCGGGTGACGCTGGTCGCCGAGCGCACCCCCGCGCAGGTGCGCGGTGGGCGGGTGCTGTCCACCCAGGCGATGTTCGGACCGGCGCTGCGGACCGAGGCGGCGGCCGGGCTGGACCTGTGGGCGGGGGAGGCGCCGGCGGTCCGCGCCGTCCGGTCGGTGCTCGCGGTGCCGCCCGGGGTGCGGGCGCTGGAGTTCACCATGACGCTCGACGAGCCCGCCCAGTCGGTGGACCAGCGGCTGAAACTGGCGCGCTGGCTGGAGCTGCTGGAAGAGCGCGGCGGCCGGGTCGAGTACCGCTCGCTGGACCGGGACGGCCTGTGTGAGCTCGCCCGCCGGCACGAGCTGACGGTGGTCGCGGCCGGGCGCGGCGAACTGGCCGGGGTCTTCGAACGCGACGCCGCCCGCTCGCCGTTCGACCGGCCGCAGCGGTCACTGTCCTGCCTGTACGTCCACGGGGTGGGCTCGCCGGATCCGGGCACCGAGCCGCGGGCGCGGATGCACGCGCTGCCCGGCCTGGGCGAGCTGTACCTGCAACCGGCCCTGACCCTCTCCGGCCCGTGCGCGATCCTGCTGTGGGAGGCGCTGCCCGGCGGGCCGCTGGACGCGTTCCGCGACGCCCCGGAGCCCGACGTCCAACTCGCCCGGATGCGCGCCCTGTTGCGCGAGTACCTGCCGTGGGAGGCGGAGCTGTGGGCGGACGCCGAGCCGACCGATGCCGGGGCCGGACTGTCCGGCGCCGTCACGCCGGTGGTGCGGCGGCCGGTGGCGGAGCTGGGCACGGGCGTCGACGCCGTCCACGTGCTCGGCCTCGGCGACGCGGTGGTGGTGAACGACCCGATCGCCGGCCAGGGCGCCAACAGCGCCGCGCGGGCGGCGCAGGCGTACCTGCGGGCGATCGTCGAGCACGGCGAGGCCCCCTACACCGCGGACTGGATGTGCCGCACCGCAGAGCGCTTCTGGCGGCAACACGCCCGGCACGCGGTCGAGTTCACCGCCGCGATGCTCACTGTGCCGGACCACGTACAGGGCGTGTTCGCGGCCGCCGCCGAGCACGAGGAGGTCGCCCGCCGGCTCGCCAACACCTACGCGGAGCCGAGCGACCACGCCGCCTGGCTGGCGACCCCCGACCTGACCGCCGCCTACCTCGCCTCGGTCCGCGACTAGGCCCTGTCCGGTCGATCTTGGCGGATCAGCTCGCGGCTCCCCCAGCCTTCGGCCGGGAGGTACCCCCATTACGCGCCCGGCTGGGCGTGCGCCCGGATCGTCCTCGTACTGGGCGTACTTGGGCGATTCGGGCGTGCGTCCAGGCGGGATGCCCGGCGTCGCGGGCCCGGCAAGATCGGCCGGACAGGGCCTGGAGCCTGTCCGACCCGCCCCGGGCGCCGTTGCGGTTGCCTCCGGGGGCCGCGCGGGACGAGGCTGGAGGGGGAACGTCAACGGGGGCGGGAGGCGTCGCTCGTGGACGGTCGCGGACCCGCGGGGCGTGCCGGCAGCGGCCACCGGACCGTGCCGCACACGGCGGACCTGCGGGTGGAGGCCTGGGCGCCGACGGCCGAGGGCTGCATCGGCGAGCTGGTGCACGCCGTCGTGGGCGGCTTCGCGGACCTCTCCGGCGCGCGGATCGTCGGTGAGCGCGGCTGCACCGTCCTCGCGGCGAGCGACGCGGACCTGCTCGCGGGCGTCCTGGAGGAGGTCGTCTACCGGATGGACGCCGACGGCGAACTCCCGGCCGGGCTGGCGCTCGGCCCGATCCGCGGTCTGGACGGCGCCCGGACCCTCGAGGTCCGCTTCCGGATGGCGGACGCCGCCACCGCGGCCCTGGTCGGCGCCGTGCCGAAGGCCGTCTCGCTGCACGATCTGGACCTGCGCGCCGGCCCGGACGGCTGGACCTGCCGGGTGACGGTGGACGTCTGAGCGGGTCGGGGGCGACACCGGGCGCAACGGGAACGGAACGGGGTGAGCGAAGTGGGGATCGCACTGGTCGAGGCGGGCCGCTGCCGCTGGCGGATCGAACCGCGCCCGCCGATGCGCGTGCCGGGCGTGGTCTTCGCCAGCCGCGCGCTGCTGCCGCAGGCCGCCGGGGACAAGGCGCTGGAGCAGGTGGCCAACGTGGCGACCCTGCCCGGCATCGTCCGCGCCTCCTTCGCGATGCCCGACGTGCACTGGGGCTACGGCTTCCCGATCGGTGGGGTGGCCGCGACCGACGTCGACCAGGGCGGGGTGATCTCGCCCGGCGGGGTCGGCTTCGACATCTCCTGCGGGGTCCGACTGCTGGGCGCGGGCGTCGGCCGCGACGAACTCGACCCCGAGCGGGTCACCCGCCTGATGGACCTGCTCGACCGCACCGTCCCGCGCGGCCTCGGCCGGGGCGGCCTGTGGCGGCTGTCCGTCCCGGAGGAACTGGACGACCTGCTGCTCGGCGGCGCCCGCTACGCCGTCGAGCACGGCCACGGGGTGCCGCGCGACCTGGAGCGCTGCGAGGACGGCGGCGTCCTGGCCGGCGCGGCCCCGGGCGAGGTCAGCACCCGCGCCGTCGAGCGCGGCCTGCACCAGGTCGGCAGCCTCGGCTCGGCCAACCACTTCCTGGAGGTCCAGGCCGTCGACCGGGTGCACGACCCGGAGACGGCGGCGGCGTTCGGCCTGCGGCCGGGCCAGGTGTGCGTCATGATCCACTGCGGCTCGCGCGGCCTCGGCCACCAGATCTGCACCGACCACGTCCACGCCATGGACCGCGACCTGGAGCGCCGGCGGATCGAGCTCCCCGACCGCCAGCTCGCCTGCACCCCGGTCGACTCGCCGCGCGGCCGCGCCTACCTGGGCGCCATGGTCGCCGCGGCCAACTACGGGCGGGCCAACCGGCAGCTGCTCTCCGAGGCGGCCCGCCGCGCCTTCGCCACCGCCCTCGGGGTCGGCCTGGAGCTGGTGTACGACGTGTCGCACAACCTCGCCAAGCTGGAGACCCACGACGTGGACGGCGTGCCGCGGCGGCTGTGCGTCCACCGCAAGGGCGCCACCAGGGCGCTGCCGCCCGGCGACCCCGGCCTGCCCGCGGACCTCCTGCGGGCCGGACAGCCGGTGCTGGTGCCCGGGACGATGGGCACCGCCTCGTACGTCATGGTCGGGCTGCCCGGCAACGAGGCCTTCGGCTCCGCCTGCCACGGGGCCGGGCGGGTGTGGAGCCGCCACCAGGCGCTGCGGACGGTGCGCGGGGAGCAGCTGCGCGGCGAACTGGAGGCGCGCGGCATCGCGGTGCGGCCGGCGTCCTGGCGGGCGCTGGCGGAGGAGACTCCCCGGGCGTACAAGGACGTCGACGCGGTGGCCGCCGCCACCGAGGCCGCCGGGCTCGCCCGGCCGGTCGCCCGCCTGGTGCCGCTGGGCGTGGTCAAGGGCTGACCCGCCCTGCGGCGGCGTTCCGGGCGGTCAGCGCAGGTCGAAGGCGGCGGGGTGGTGTCCGGCCCAGATCCGGCGGGCGGTCTGCTCGGGGTAGCGGACGGTGCGGGGGCGGGCGTCCAGGACGCGGGTGAGCTGTTCGTCGGGGTGGAAGGCGGGCCAGCCGGGATCGCCGGTGGTGGCGAAGGAGACCCAGGCCCGGTGGAGCTCGCCGGAGACCGCGACGGCCTCCGGCGAGGGGGTGTCGCCGAGGAGCTGCCGCCCGATCGGGCTGTCCAGCGTTCCGAAGGCCAGGGGGACGTCGAGGCTGTGGCAGGCGCCCAGGACCCCGCCGAGCGCGGGCAGGGCCAGCTCGAACAGGTGGGAGGTGCCGCCGGCGGCGGTGTTGGCCTCGGCGAGCTGGAACGAGGGCATCCGGAACAGGGCGTCGGAGCGGACGGCCTCCAGCAGTGCGTCCGGGGTGGCCCGCGGGTACGCGGCGCGGTAGGCGTGGGGGCCGTGCGGCTGCGGGGCGAAGAGGTCGAGCGCGGTGCGGGCGTCCTGTTCGGTGAAGGTGCCGAGGAGGCCGGCCATGACGGTGAACAGCCGGAACTCGTCGCGGGTGTGGCCGACGAGCAGGTCGATCCCGGCGGCCCGGCCGGCGGCCAGGGCGGGCCAGGGCGCTTCGGGCAGGACGTCGCCGTCGACGACCGGGCAGACCGCGAGTCCGGACTGGGCGAAGGCCCCCCAGTGCTCGCCGTGTCCGGGCAGGTCGGCGCTGAGGGCGGTGAGCTCCCCGGCGAGGCGCCAGGGGTCGACCGCGGACAGGGCGGCGGCGGTGGGCGCGGTGCCGAGCCGGCCGGCCAGTGCGGCGGTGACGTCGGCGGCCAGGGCGGGGGTGCAGTGGCTTCCCGGCACCGAGTGGGTGACGGCGCGTCGGAACAGGCCGCGCACCGGCTTCATGGTGAGCAGCGCGGCGATCGAGCCGGCCCCGGCGGACTGGCCGGCGACGGTGATCTGGTCGGGGTCGCCGCCGAACGCGGCGATGTTGCGCCGGACCCACCGCAGTGCGGCGGCCTGGTCGAGCAGGCCGCGGTTGGCCGGGGCGCCGTCGAGGTGGGCGAAACCCTCGACGCCCACCCGGTAGTTGAGGCTGACCACGACGAGTCCGGCGGCGGCCAGGACCGTGGCGTCGTACATGGGGTCGTCCGAGGCCGCCGCGACGTAGCCGCCGCCGGGGATCCAGACCAGGACGGGCAGTCCGGCCGCGCCCGGGTCGGGGGTGTGGACGTTGAGCGTGAGCCAGTCGGTGCCTCCGGCCGGGCCCGCGGCCGTCGGCCCGGACTGCGGCGGGGTCGGGCCGAACCGTTCCGCCTCGCGGACGCCGTCCCAGGGTTCGGCCGGGGCGGGGGCGGCGAAGCGCAGCGCGCCCACCGGGGGCCGGGCGTACGGGACGCCCCGGAAGACGGCGTGCCGGCCGAGGAGACGGCCGCGCAGCAGGCCTTCGGCGGTGCGCACGGTCGGGTGGGTGGGCAGGTCGTGCTCCGGCATGGGCCCCTCCTCGGTCCGACTGCTCCGACCGCCTCCAGGGTAATCGGCCGCCGACCGGCACCCCGGACGGGCTGTCCGCCCGTTTCTGACCGACCGACCGGTCGGCGATCCTGTTTCCGGGCACGCTGGTTGACGAGGTGTCAGGCATGGGCGAAAGGGCAGGATCCACTGTACGAACGGGCCGCTCCGCTTGCCCGTTCGGGCGGATGCCCGGTGCCGGCGGGCCCTATGGCGTCCGCCGGGCTTCCGGGCGGGTGTCACTCACGTCACTCTCTGTCCCATCAAGGCCGGGTTGGTGTTAGAAACGACTACTGAACCGGCCGGTAATGTTGCACTCCATTGACAGGTGCATGGTGTGAACGGGAAGTGAGGGAGAGGTGCGGTTTCAGCGCTTGATATCGCTCAACTGCCCACTGACGTTCAGCAGTTCGTGGCACTGGGCGGCCTGCTTCCCCGAGGCGGGCGTACCCGGCTGCTGGCAGACCACGCTCGCCGTCACCGTCTGGTCCTCGGGGACCTCGATGGGAGTCACCCAGTGATAGTCCTGGTTGCGGAAGGTCTCCAAGGCGATGGTCGTGATCGTCTGCTCGCCGAACTTGATGGTCAACAGCCCCTGGTCGCCCTGGAAGTTGGCGGCGACGATGTCGGTGATGCGGAAGACCTTGCCGTGGTCCACCCGGTAGGCGCCCACCGCGGAGCCGCCGGTGTTGGTGGTCACGTCCACCGTCGTGGAGAACTGCTGCTCCGTCCCCGGGACCGAGCGGCCGGAGCCCCCGCCCGAACCACCGCCGGAGCCGCCGCCCGCAGCGCCGCCCGGCTGCCCCTGACCGCTCGGAGTCGCTCCGGGGGCCGGGGCCGGCGGAGCCACGACGGGGGCCGGGGTGAACGAGGCGACCTTCTGCTCGACGGCCTTGTCCGCGGCCTGTTTCGCGGAACTGCGCACCGCCGGCCGGACCAGCGTGAGCCAGGCCAGCAGCAGCGCGATCAGCGCCGCGATGAGCGCGAGCAGCCACTTGGGCAGCAGCGCGTGCTGGACGAACTCGCCCTCCAGCACGTGTTGCCGCTCGGCCGGCTGCGGGCCGTCCGACTTGGCGGCCTCGCCCTCCTGGCCGACGGTGACCTCGAAGGGCCAGGTGGCCGGCTTGCCGAACCAGATCAACTTGCCCGCGCGCACCCGCAGCCGGGTCTCGGCGGACTCGCCCGGTGCGAGTCGCAGCCGCTCCGGGGCGAACCCGAAGCGCAGCTCCTCGCCGGGCTGCGCCGGGGCGAACGTCACGACGGCAGCCGTGTTCCCGAGGTTGCGCACCGACGTCCGGTAGCGGGCGCGGAGCCAGCCCCGGCGGCGCCGGGGAGCGAGCGCGGCGCGCAGCTCCCGGAACGGCGTCACGGTGACGGTCGTCTCCGGCACGGTCACCAGTTCGGGGCGCTCGGCGGGCAACACCCGGATGCCGAGCGGGAACTCACCCGCCCGCACCTCGTGCGAGCGAGCCGGGGCGAGCCGTATCGTCACCGTCTCGGACGTCCCCGGGAAGAGCGAGAGACGGGCCGGCTCGACCGTCGTCCACGAAGCGCAGGCCCCGACCACCTCGAGCGAGTACGCCTCAACGATATCGGTGTCGTTGCGTACCGTCAGGGTCGTCGTGGCCACGTCTCCGGGCGACACCGTCAGCGCGGGAAGGCCGAGTTCGGCGGATGCGGTCATGCCGTGACGGTAGGACCGGAGGACACCCCCAGGAGAGAGCCCCGCGGGCAAGCCGCGGGCACACCCCTTGCCCGCGGGAACAACCACGCCCTGCCCGGGGCCGATGCCCCGCCCCCAGCCAGCGCTCCCCACCCCGCCCCCCCGGCAACACCCGCGGCCGGCTCCATGACATGGCGCCCGGCCGTCCTCACCATGCGTCCGGTGACGCAGACGAAGCAGAACGGAACAGTTGGATGACGATGATCGAGACCACCACCCATGAGGCCGTCGGGGCGACCAGGTCCGTCCAGGCCCGACCGCGTGGATCGGCCGAGCCCGCCGCGGTGCGCGTGAACGTGAAGCCCGGCCGGGTCCAGGTGGCGGTGTACGCGGAGGACATCATCCTGCACACGGGCGTCGTCCAGCAGCTGAGGCACCGGCCGGAGGTGGAACTGCTCGCCGAGGGCGACGTCGCGCGCGCACAGGTCTCCCTGATGGTGGTCGACGGGCTGAACGACGCCGTGACCGACCGGCTGCGCCGGCTCCGGCTCAACACGCAGAGCCGGACCGGGCTGGTCGTGGGCCACTTCGAGGCCGGCGGCCTGCAGACCATCATCGAGTGCGGCGTCGGCGCCGTGCTGCGCCGCTCGGACGCCGACCAGGACCGGCTCGTCCACCTCATCACCGCCCTGGCCAACGGCGAGGGCGTCATGCCGGGGGACCTCCTCGGCAAGCTGCTCGACCGGGTCGGCAGCCTCCAGCGCACCATGCTCGACCCGCGCGGTCTGACCCTGTCGACCCTGACCGCGCGCGAGGCGGAGATGCTCCGGCTGGTCGCCGACGGCCTCGACACCAGTGAGATAGCGGCCGAGACCTCGTACTCCGAACGCACGGTCAAGAACGTGCTGCACGAGATCACCACCCGGCTGGGACTGCGCAACCGCGCCCACGCCGTCGGGTACGCGATGCGCCACGGCCTCATCTGACGACGCCGCCGGAGCGTCGGCGCCGGATTGCCCTCAGGGGCACCGGTCGCTACCCCCGGCTCGGGTGCCCGGGGCCTGTCGCCCGCGCGCCCGGGCCGGGGAGACTGCCGGACGTACCGCCTTCTCGGTCTGTGAGGTTGAGCGTGATCGGCGCCACCGGCACTCCCCGCCCCCTGCGGCGCTCGGCGCGAGCCGCCGTCGCGACGTTGCTGTCCCTGGCCGTGGCCGTGGTGACACTGGGCACCGCGAACTCCGACGGCGACGGAAGAGGCGCCGCCCCGGTGGCCGCCGGGGCCACGGCGGAGAGCGGACGGATCGTCTACGCCGGCACCGGCCACCGCAGCCTGGCGCGGCTGACCGGGCCGACGTCGAGCGCGTCGCTGTTCGGGCCCGGCCCCGTCCACTTCGACACCGAACCCTCCGCGCGCGGCGACCAGCTGGTGTTCACCAGCCTGCGGGACGGCCCGCTGCCCCAGGTCTACCTGCGCGAGGCGTCGGGCGCGGTGCGCCGGCTCACCACCGGCATGGACACCGCGGAGCCGACGCTCGCCCCGGACGGCAGGACCGTCGTGTTCGACGCGGTCGAGCCCGGCGGACGCAACGGGCAGACCCAGCGGGACCTCTGGGTGGTCAACACCGACGGCACCGGCCTGCGCAGGCTGACCGACACCGCGGACTCCGAGGCGCACCCGACGGTCTCGCCCGACGGCAAGTGGGTCGCGTACACCTGCGACGTGGACCCGGCGCACACCCAGGTCTACGTCATGCCGCTGGCCGGTGGCGCGGCGCGGCGGATCACCGCGGTGACCGCCGGCGACGCCGTCGAACCGGCGTGGAACCCGGTGGACGCGCCCGACCTGCGCGACCAGATCGTCTACACCTGGGACCAGGCCGGCCAGACCGGCCCGCAGCTACGGGTGATCTCGCCCGAGGGCACCAACGACCGGGCGTTCTTCCCCGGCATCGGCGGCGACTGGCGGACCAGGTCCGCCGGGTGGCTGCCCGACGGCAGCGGCGTGCTCTTCCTCAGCCCCAACCGGCAGAACGCCGACCCGACGCCGTACGAGAACGTGTACCGCGCCCTGACCTGCTTCTGCGGCGGGGCCGAACTGGTGGCGAGCGAGGACCGCGCCGTCCGCACACCGGTCTGGCTCGGCCCCCAGAAGGGCGGCGGGCCCGTCGTGGACCGCAACAGCGCCGACACCCCCAACATGGCCGACCTGTCGGACATCCGCCCCGACGGAGCGGACCCGCGCGACCTGGGCGTCAGCGTGCTCCGGGAGGACCCGGCCGCCGACACCGACACCGACCCCGCCGCCGACCCCCTGTTCAACCCCCGCCCCGGCTACGACCCGTGGTTCGAACGGCAGACCTACACGCCGGACGGCCGGCGGATCGTGCTGACCCGCTTCGAGGACTCGCCCGCAGGCCGGATCGAACGGATCTGGCAGACCGGCGCCGACGGCTCCGACCCGAAGCCGATGAACCTCGCCGGGCGCGGGCCGAAGGACTGGGACACCGACCCGGAGCTCTCGCCCGACGGCCGCCTGATGGCCTTCACCCGGACCTCGCCCGGCGGCGTCGGGGCTGCCTCCGGCCCCGGACGGGTGCTGATCGCGGACGTGTCGACCGGCGCGATCGTCGGCACCGTCGAACCGACCAACGGCCAGCCGGCCGCGTCCATGGCCCAGCCCTCGTGGTCCCCGGACGGCAAGCTGATCGCCTACACCAGGACCGAGGTCGTCAACGGCAACGGCGGCAACAAGCACGTGTGGACCGTGCCCGCCGACGCCCTCGACCGGCCCACCGACCTCAGCCGTAAGGCCTGCCCGGACGCCTGCGCCGTCATCGATGACAGCCCCGCGTTCTCGCCCGACGGCCGGCGCGTCGCCTTCAACCGCAAGACCGGCGACGGCGGGCTCAACCAGCGCAACGGAGTCCTCGTCAGCTCGGCGACCGGCGACGGCTGCACGGTGGTCCTGCCCACCGGACTGAGCCAGGACCGGAACGCCTGCCGCCGCCCGCTGCCGGACACCTCCGCCACCGGCCCGTTCCAGCCCCGCGACGTCGCCTGGACGGCGGACGGCGGGCAGCTGGTGCTGACCTCCCGCCGGGCCCTGCCGGCGAACTCGCCGGAGGCGCTGCAGAGCTACGACTTCGCGACCGGCCGGCTCACCTCCGTCAACTCCAGGCTGCCGGGGCGGCAGAAGGAGCCGAGCGTCCAGCAGTCCGTCGACCTGTCGCTGAGCGCGCCGGCCGCCACCATCCCGATGCAGATCGGGGGCTCCACCACCGTGGCCATCACCGTCACCAACCACGGCCCGGCGCCCTCGCCCGGCACCGCGTTCACCGTGTCCGTGCCGACGGGCGCCCGGCTCACCGGGCTGAAGGCCACGGCCGGCACCTGCGCCGCCGACGCCCTCCGGTGCGAACTCGGCACCCTGGCCCCGGGCGCGGTCGTCCAGGTGACCGCCACCGTCGTCGGCACCGTGGCCGGCGACCAGCGGTTCGGCTGGTGGGTGACCGGGGCGGTGGTCGACCCGAAGCCCGAGGACAACACCGCGCAGACGGTCGTACCCGTCCAGGCCGCGTCGCCGTCCCCGAGCCCGTCTCCGACCCCGACTGCCTCGCCGACACCGACCCAGACCCCGACCCCGACCCCGGCGCCGCCCGTCTCCTCACCGCCGGCCCCGCCGCCACCGCCGCCCGCCCCGGCCCCCGCACCGCAGCCGGCGCCGCCCGCGCCGAAGGCCGGACCGGCCGTGACGGTCGGAGCCCAGCCGAACCCCGGGTACGTCGGCGGCCGGGTCACCGTCACCTACACCGTGCGCAACGACGGCCAGGCCCTCGCCACCGGACTGCGCGTCTCGCTCGGCCTGCCCGCCGGCGTCCCCACCGGGCCGATGCCCCCCGGCTGCACCGGCGGCGTCTGCGACGTGGCCGACCTGCCCCCGGGCGGCAGCGCCGTCGTGCAGGTGGTGCTCGCCCCCGAGGCGACCCTGGACACCACCATCACCTCCGTCCTGACCACCACCGGCACGGACGCCGACCCGGGCGACCACGTCGCGCGGACCCCGCTGCGCATCCTCCAGCCCCGCATCGTCGCGGTGCCGCCGATCGGCAAGCCCGGCTTCGTGACCTCCGTCCGCGGCGTGGACTTCCCGCCCGGCACACCGGTGACCCTCACCTGGACGCCCGGCATCACCGCCGCCGCGGCACCCACCGTCCCCAAGGCCGACGGCACCTTCGCGGGCCAGCTGCTCATCCTCGCCAAGGACGAGACCGGCCCCCGGACCATCACCGCGAGCGGCCCCGGCTTCTCCCCGGTGACCACCCCCTTCCTCGTGGTGGCCGGCAGCGTCGGCCCGCCGGGGGAGGTGCAGCGGCGGTGATCCACGAAGTCGACGAGGCGCTGCGGCTCCTGCTCGTCGAGAGCGGCCTCCAGGAACGCGGGATCGAGCTGGTCTTCGACTCGCCGACCCGGGACTGGGCCGCCCGGCGCAACGCCCCCACCGTCAGCGTCTTCCTCTACGGCATCCGCGAGGACGTGTCCCGCCGCCAGGCCGGCGCCGCCGAGCAGCACGACGCCGACGGCGTGGTCGTGGCCTGGCGCAGCGCGCCCCGCTGGTTCGAACTGGCCTACCTGGTGACGGCGTGGACCAACCGGGCCCAGGACGAGCACCGGCTGCTGTCGGAGGTGCTCCGCTGCCTGACGGCCGCCGACGCGCTGCCCGCCCGCCTGCTCACCGGAACGCTCGCCGAACTCGGGCTCACCATCGGGCTGGAGACCGCCGGGCGCAGCGAGGGCATGCCGTCGGTGTCCGACGTGTGGTCGGCCCTCGGCGGCGAGCTGAAGCCCTCGATCGACCTCAGGGTGCTCGCCCCGCTGTCCGGCCAGCGGGCCCAGGCGGGGCCGCCGGTCACCGACGGGCTCGTGCTGCGCGCCGTCGACAAGGGCGACGAGGATGGCGAGAGCGGCGACGACACCCCGGAGGCCACGGGTGACCCGGGCCGCCGGCTGCGCTACGAGGGCGGCACGGACCCCGGTGCGGACGGCTTCGCCGCGCCCCGGGAACGCCGGCTGCCGCCCGGCCGCAGACGGCGCGGCGGTGCGCCGCGATGACCCTCGACCTCGAACCGGCGGCCACCAGCGGGCCCGCCGCGGACCTGGACGACCTGTGGGAGCGGCTGAGCCGCCTCGAACAGCGGATCCGGGCCGCCGTCCGCGAGCGCAGGGCCGACGACCCGGACCCGGACGACCCGTACCGGGGCCAGTACCTCACCCCGGAGGCGGCGGAACGGATCCTCGCGGCGCCCGCCGCGACGGGCCGGGCCGGCGCCGACCTCGGGGAACCGCCGCCGCCACCGCCCGGATCGAGGACCGAACGGCTCGTCGACGGCTTCGGACTGCTCCCGCTGGACCTCGAACTCCTGCTGGTGGCACTCGCCCCCGACCTCGACACCCGCTTCGAACGGCTCTACGGGTACCTCAACGACGACCTGACCCTGCGCCGGCCGACCATCGGGCTCGCGCTCGAACTGTGCGGGCTGTCCGGGGCGGGCGCCGGCCGGTTCCGCTTCTCGGCCCAGGCCCCGCTGATCGCCGGCGGCCTGCTGGAGGTCACCGAACCGGAGCGCCCGCTGCTCTCCCGGGGCCTGCGCCTGCCCGACCGGGTGACGGCCCATCTGCTCGGCTCGGACGAACCCGACGGCACGCTGCGCGGGCTCGTCCGCGTCGGCCGGTCCGGTGCCGGCACCCCGCCGCCGGCCGCGCGCCGGCTGCGCGCCACCGTGGCCAACGGCGGCGGACTGGTGCACCTGCTGGACCGGGGCGGCAACGCCGGACGGCTCGCGGTCGACGCCCTCGCGGGCCTCGGCCGCCGGGCCCTGGTCGTCGACGTCACCACGCTCGCCGCCCGCCCCCCGGAGGCCGTGGTCCGGGCGCTCGCCCGGGAGGCGCGGCTGAGCGGCAGCGGTGTGGTGCTGGGCCCGCTGGAGCGGCTCGAACCCGAACGCCCGGAGCGAGCCGGGCTGTTGCGCGAGCTGTGCGCGGAACTCGCCGAGGTGCCGCTGCTCGTGCACGGGTCGCGCCCGTGGGATCCGACGTGGGCGCAGGAGAGCCCGGTGGTGCTCGTGGCCCCGCCGCTGGATCCGGCGCAGCGCGCCGAGCGCTGGGCGCACGCGCTGGGCGGGGCTTCGCACGAGCCTTCGGGTGGGTTTGCGGGCGAACCCGGGGAAGACCGTGCGGACGGCCCTGGGGAAGGCCCTGGAGAAGGGCCGTACGAGGGCGTGCTGAGAGCCGAGTTGGCCGAGGCCGTCGCCCCGTACCAGCTGGACGAGGACCAGGTGGTCAGGGCCGCCGGGGTCGCGACCAGGACGGCCGCCGCCGAACACCGCCCGGTGACCGCCGACGACCTGCGGGCCGCCGTACGGGCGCAGAACGGGGCGGGGCTCGCCCGCCTCGCCCGCCGGATCGAGCCCGCCGTCGGGTGGGACGACCTGGTGCTGCCCGAGCCCACCGCGCGCCAGCTGCACGAGCTCGCGCTACGCGCCAGGCACCGCGACCAGGTGCTCGGCCAGTGGCGGATGCGGCCGGGCGGAGGGCGCGGGCGCGGGGTGATCGCGCTGTTCGCGGGGGAGTCGGGCACCGGGAAGACCATGTCGGCCGAGGTGGTCGCCGCCGAACTCGGCATGGAGCTGTACGTCGTGGACCTGTCCACCGTCGTGGACAAGTACATCGGTGAGACGGAGAAGAACCTGGAGCGGATCTTCACCGAGGCCTCGCACGTGAACGCCGTCCTGCTGTTCGACGAGGCCGACGCGATCTTCGGCAAGCGGTCCCAGGTCAAGGACGCCCACGACCGCCACGCCAACGTGGAGTCGGCGTACCTGTTGCAGCGGATGGAGTCCTTCGACGGGATCGCCGTGCTGACGACCAACCTGCGCGCCAACCTCGACGAGGCGTTCACCCGGCGGCTGGACGTCATCGCAGAGTTCCCGGTGCCGGACGAGGAACAGCGGCACGCCCTGTGGGAGCGCTGCCTGGGCCCGCGGATCCCCCGCGGCGACGACCTCGACCTGGCGTTCTGCGCACGGCACTTCGAACTCGCCGGCGGCTCCATCCGGGCCTGCGCGGTGACCGCGGCCTACCTGGCCGCCGAGACGGGCCGCCCGCTGGGCATGGCGGAGCTGGTGTTCGCGGTCGAGCGGGAGTACCGCAAGCTCGGGCGGCTGGTCCTGGAGAGCGAGTTCGGGCCGTGGTCGCGCGCCTCCGGGGGCACCGGGCGGGCCTGAGCGCGCGGCCGGGCCGGTGCCGGGCCGCGGGCCGGCGCGACGACGGCGGGTCGGCAAGTGCCCGCCGGGGTGCCCGCCGGGGCAGCGGCTCTGCCCCTGGTCCGGGACCTGCGGACATGTCGCGGGCGGCGGCCCGGCAGCAGACTCGGTGGCGAATGATCGGCCACCCCGAAGGAGCGAGCATGCCGTCGTACCTCACCCCGGGCGTGTACGTGGAGGAGGTCCAGTCCGGTGCCCGGCCGATCGAGGGTGTCGGCACGGCCGTCGCCGCCCTCGTCGGCTTCGCCCAGACCGGCCCCTTCCACGAGCCCACCCTGGTGACCAACTGGGACCAGTACGTCCAGCAGTTCGGCGGCTTCTCCGAAGGCACCTACCTGCCCCACGCCGTCTACGGCTTCTTCGCCAACGGCGGCGGCGCCGTCTACGTCGTGCGGATCGGCGAGCCCGGCGGCGAGACGGCCGGCGGCTGGCCGCCGGCCGCCCGATCGGCGCCCGCGCCCACCGCCCACGCCGGCTTCCTGTTCACGGCCCTGCCCGCCGGGGGCGCCGACCTGACCGTCGAGATCGCCGACGTCGAGGGCGACAACGTTCCCGACGACCGGTTCCGGCTGGTGGTCCGCAAGGGCGCCGAGGTCGCCGAGACGTACGACGTCTCGACCCGCAAGAACACCAAGGGCTACGTCGTCACCCAGCTGCGCGAGTCCAAGCTCGTCGCGGTCAGCGAGCAGCCGGGCACCGCGCCGAGCCGCCCGGAGCGCCAGACGCTCGCCCTCGCCGCAGCCCCCGCGCCCGGGCCGGTCGCCCCCGCCGCCACGACCCGGATCAGCCCCGCCGAGTACGTCGGCGACGCCTCGGCCCGCACCGGGTTCTCCGGCCTGGAGGCGATCGACGAGATCACCATGGTCGCGGTGCCCGACCTGATGAGCGCCTACCAGCGCGGGGACATCGACGCCGAGGGCGTGCGGACCGTCCAGCTCGCGGTGATGTCGCACTGCGAGCAGATGGGCGACCGGATCGCCGTCCTGGACGCCCCGCCCGGGCTGAGCGCCCAGCAGGTGCGCAACTGGCGCAACAACGAGGCGGGCTTCGACTCCCGCTACGCGGCCCTGTACTACCCGTGGATCAAGGTGTTCGACCCGGCGACCGGCCGCAACACGATGGTCCCCCCGAGCGGGCACGCCGCCGGGGTGTGGGCGCGCAGCGACGCCGAGCGCGGCGTGCACAAGGCGCCGGCCAACGAGGTCATCCGCGGTGCGGTGGACCTGGAGATCCGCCTCAGCAAGGGCGAGCAGGACCTGCTGAACCCGATCGGCGTCAACTGCGTGCGGGCCTTCCCCGGGCGCGGCATCCGGATCTGGGGCGCCCGGACCCTCTCCTCGGACCCGGCGTGGCGCTACCTCAACGTGCGGCGGCTCTTCAACTACCTGGAGGAGTCCATCCTCCTGGGGACCCAGTGGGTGGTGTTCGAGCCCAACGATGACCGGCTGTGGTCCAGCATCCGCCGCAACATCACGGCGTTCCTGACCGAGGAATGGCGACGCGGGGCGCTGTTCGGCGCCACGGCCGCGGAGGCGTTCTACGTCAAGTGCGACCGTGAGAACAACCCGCAGGAGTCCATCGACCTCGGGCAGGTGGTGTGCGAGATCGGGGTCGCTCCGGTGAAGC
Source organism: Kitasatospora sp. NPDC094016 (assembly GCF_040304045.1). Lineage (NCBI taxonomy): Bacteria > Bacillati > Actinomycetota > Actinomycetes > Kitasatosporales > Streptomycetaceae > Kitasatospora > Kitasatospora sp. NPDC094016. Next base: position 44,656 of record NZ_JBEOUK010000025.1, on the reverse strand, counting down.
CCGCCGAGTTCGTGGTGTTCCGGCTGTCCCAGTTCTCGGACAGCACGAGCCTCGTCAACGAGTGACCAGCAGGCCAGCACAGACCGGAAGGTGACAGGAAGTCATGGCTGAAGGCGATCCGCTCTCCACACACATATTCGGCGTCCAACTCGGCGGCTACAACGTCGAGTCGGTCAAGGAGATCAGCAACCTGACCGTCGACCAGGACGTCGTCGAGTACAAGCAGGTGACCCAGCAGGGCAAGCTGATCGTCCGCAAACAGCCCGGCGCGCGGCTCCCGGGCGAGGTGACGATCACCCGCGGGCTCGACAAGAGCGGGGCGTTCACCAAGTGGATCAACGAGACCCTCAACAACGGCGCGATCAACACCGCGCGCCAGAACCTCACCATCGAGGTCAAGGACACCACCGGCGCCACCCTCCGGCGGATCCAGCTGATGAACGCCTGGGCCAGCCGGTGGGAGGGCCCCACCCTCACCGCCGGTGAGTCCAGCGCCGCGACCGAGACGGTGACCATCGTGTTCGAGGAGATCACCGTCGAATGAGACGACGGATCAGCCTCGACGAACTCCTGGAGCAGGCTCCGTCAGCCGCCCCCGCTCCCGCCGCGGCCCCGGCCCCGCAGGCCGCCGCGCCGCAGCGGGGGCGGGGCCCCCAGGGGCACGGGCTGCACACGGAGTTCGAGTTCGAGCTCCCGCGCGGGTACCTGGACGACGAGGGCACCCTGCACCGGCACGGCGCCATGCGCCTGGCCACCGCGCGGGACGAACTCATGCCCCAGATCGACCTGCGGGTCAAGGAGAACCCGGCGTACCTGAGCGTCGTGCTGCTCAGCCACGTGATCACCCGGCTCGGCACCGTCACCGACGTGCACGCCGGCGTCGTCGAGCAGATGTACGCCACCGACGTCGCGTTCCTCCAGGACTTCTACCAGCGGATCAACAGCGAGGGCCACACCCGCGCTGCGGTGACCTGCCCGCACTGCGACGGCTCCTTCGAGGTCGACCTCGCTGGTGGGCGCCTGGGGGAATGGTGACGTACGCGACCACCCGGCTGTACGAGGAGGTCGCGTACATCGCCTACCACTTCCACTGGCAGCGGGAGGACATCCTCGACCTGTCCCACCAGGAACGCCGCGCGTGGGTGCGGGAGATCGCGCGGATCAACACCCGCGTCAACGAAGGCGGGTGAGCGCGGGATGGGGATTCGGGACCGGCTCGGGCGCCGGAAGGCCGGCGGCCCGGGCGAGGCGGGCGCTTCGGGCGCCCCGGGTACCTCGGGTGCCTCGGGTGCTACGGGCGGCACGGGTGACGCGGCTCCCGCGCCCCGGGCCGACGCGCCCGCCCCGGACGGTGGTTGGCGCGCGGTCGCGCCCCTGACCCCGACCCTCGCGGGGGCTGCGGGCGGGGTCAGCGACGGCCTGCGGTTCCGGTCCCGGCTCGCCTCCTGGCAGAACCCCTCGCTGACCGGCGTGCTCGGGCACGCGGTCCTGCCGTCCGCCCCGGCGGGCATCCTGCGGGCGGTGGCACGGCCCCCCGGACCGGCGGTCTCCGCCGGGGCGGACGGGCCCGCGCTGCCGTACGCCGCACCGGCGGTGGCGCCGTCGGCGGCTGCGGATGCGGCCTCGGACTCGGTCCTGGCTCCGGCGGGGGACGGGCCGGGCGCGACGGGTGGGCTCGGTCGGGTGCGGCAGGTGCAGAGGTCGGGCTCCGCGGTGCGACGGCTGCCCGTACGGGCGGTGGCCGCCGAGGGCGGCGCCGCCCCCGCCCCCGCCCCCGCCTCTGCTCACGGTTCCGAGGTGCCGCCTGCCGGGCACGCCGGGCCTGCCCGGCCGGTCCCGTCGCGCCGCGTCGGGAAGCCGCTGACCGCCGCGCCCCGCCCCCGGTCGTTGCCGACGCGCGCGGTGGCCGTGATCCCGCCCCGGCCGGTGCAGCGTGCCGCGAGCGCGACGACGGTGGAACGTTCCGCTGCCGTCGCGCCGGTGGAGCGTCCCGAGGGCGCGAGGCCGGTGGAGCCTGCCGAGGGCGCGAAGCCGGTGGAACGGCCCACGAGCGCGACGACGGTGGAGCAGTCCGCCGACGTTGCTCCGCCCGTCGTGGAGCCGGGTGCCACTGCGCGGCCGTCCGAGACCTCGGAACCAGCCCCGGTGCGGCCGACCGACACCCCGACCCCGCACACCGGCGACGCCGTGCAGCGTGCCGCGAGGGGAGGCAGCGCGAGGGGAGGCGCCGCACCGGGCCGACCCGTGCTCGGCGCCCCGCTGACCTCGCTGCCCGCCAGCGCCTCGCCACGGCTCAACGCCGACGGTGCGGCAGGCCTCGGGCCCGTACCCGGCCCCGGGGCCGGGCAGGGGCCGATGCCGATCGTCTCCCTGCCCGCGCAGCCGACCGCTCCGGCGGGGAGCGGGTCGGACGGTGCGGAACCGTCGGCACCGGGCAGTCCGGCGCGCTCGGCTCGCTCTGCCCGCCCCGAGCCCGGACGGCGCGGGGACGCTCCCGTACAGCGCGCCGTCCAGACCGGTGGCGGTCCGACCACGGCGCAGCGCGCCGCCCAGCCGCGCGCCGAACAGGCGCGCCCCGAATCGTCCAACGCCCGCATGCACGGGGGCCTGGGCGCGCCGCTGGCCGCGCTGCCGCCGACGGCGGGCGCGGCACCCGGAGCACGGGCCGCCGGTACGGCCGACGGTCGGCGCGGCCCCGTCCGGCGGCCCACGGCCCCGGCCCACGGCGCCCCGGCGACTCCCGACACCCCACGGACTCCCGCCACCCCCGACAACCCCGCCTCTTCCGCCTCTTCCGCACCGCCGCAGTCGGTCGGCCGAAGCGCGGCGGCCCCGAGCCCGGAAGGCGCTCCTCGCGCCACGGGCAAGCCCGTCGCCGCGCCGGGCTCCACGGCAGTCCAGCGTGCGGCCGCGCCCGGCACACGAAGCGTTGACACGAGCGGGCAGGGCGGCTCCTCCGAGCCCGGCCCCGTCGCCGGGCCGCAGTCGCCCCCCGGGACGGCACCGCAGGACGCGGCCCGCCGGGCCCGGCGCAGCGGTGGTACCAGTGGCACCGGTGGTACCGCTGGCGCCCGGGACGTGCGGCCGACCGCTGCGCCGGGTGAGCCCGGCCCGCTGGTCGTGGCCCGCTCGCCGATCGGTGGCACCGCCGCACGTCCGGCGGCCGGGCCGGGCCACCGCACGCTCGGCCTGCTCGGCGAGCGCCGCATGGCGTCCACGCTTGCCGCACCGGCGACGGCGCCCGCACCGGTGTCCGGCCGAGCGCCGGCGCCCGCGCCCGCCCCGCCCGTCGTCAGGGCCGCCTGGCCGCAGGAGCCGCCCGCGCGCACCCAGGTGCCGCCGGCCCTTCCGGAACCGGCGGCACCCGCGAGCTGGCGGCACCGGGCCGCCGCCGTCCTGCGCCTGCCCCGACGGGCCCAGGCGAGCCGACCCGACGCCGCGCGCCCGGCGGCACCGGCGTCCCCGGCGGACCCGGAAGGCCCCGGCCCGGCGGCGCAGGGTGCGCGGGGTGCCGTGGTGGCGCGTGCGGGTGCGCGGGGATCGACGTCCGGCGGCTCCGCCGACTCTGCGGGCTCGGGTCCGGCGGGGCGTTCTGCTGCTGTGAGGCGTCCGAGCGTGCAGCGTTCGGTGCCCGGCGGAGCCGACCCGGTGAGGGCGGATGCGCGCTCGTCGGCGTCGGCCGGCTCGGCGGCGCAGGAGCCGCGGCCGTCGGGGCGCGGTGGTGCCCCCTCTGCGCGTGCAGGTGTGCGGGGTCCGGCGACCGGTGGCTCAGCTCCGGTGGCCGTCGGCCCCGGAGCCGGCCCGATGGAGGCGGATACGCGCCGGTCGGAGCGCGGCGGTCCGCCGGCGGGCCGGGTGGGTGCGCAGCGTTCGACGACGGCTGGGGTCCCTCGTCCGGAGGCGCCGGGCGGGCAGCCCGTAGTGCCCGGCACCGCCCCGTCCGGGCGGGCGCGGCGCGGGGAGACTCCGGTGCCGTCGGCGGCTGCGGAGCGTGGCGGTCGGGGTCCGGCGGTGCAGCGTTCGGTTTCCGGCGGTCCGAGCCCCGTCGAGCCGGGTGTCCGGTCGGCGGAGCCGCGAGGTGCTGCGGTGCCGGTCGTGGTTCCCGCCGGTCGGGTGCGGCGCGGGGAGCGTCCAGCACCCCCGGTCGTCGTGGCCGATGCGGGCCCGGCGGCCGTGGGCGCCTCCCCTGCCGGGCGCGCTGCGAGCGTGCAGCGGTCGGTGTCCGCGGGCCCTGTTGTCGATGGCCCTGCTGCTACTGCCGCCGCTGCCGCTGTCCTTGCCCCCGGCCCGGTCGAGCCGACCGTGCGACCGGCCTTCTCCGACGACGCGCCGGCGCCTGCCGCAGCCCCTGCCGTCCCCGCCGCTCGTGGGGGGCGTCCTGCGTCCGCGCCCGCCTCCTCCTCCGGTGGCCGTGTTCCGAGCGTGCCGTTGGTGCGACTCACCCCGCCGAGCGCCCCGGCGCCCCCGGCCGTCCCGGCGATGGTCCAGCGGCTGCCGGTCGCCGGGCCCGCCGGCCCGGCCGTGCCCGCGTCCGCGGCGCCGCCGCTGCCGAGCGGTGGCGCCTGGACGCCGGGCGTGGCGGGGGGCGGCTTCGCCGGACCGGCGGCGGGCGGGGAGTCGCCGCTGCGCACCGGGTCGTGGTCGTGGACCGCGCCGTCCCGGGACGGCGCGGGCCCGTCTTCGGGTTCGTCCGGGCCGGCGCGGCCTTCGACGGATACGGCCCGGGTGCTGCAACGGGTGGCGGAGCAGGCGGGGTTGTCCGGGGTGCCGTTGACCGCCGTACCGGCCCGCACTCCGGTGACCGTCCAGACCGCCGCCCCGCCCCCGCCGCCGACCGCGGCCACGCCCGCGCAGCAGGGCGGCGGATCGTCGACCGGGCCCACGTCGGGGGCCGACCTCGACGAACTGGCCCGGCGCCTGATCGAGCCCGTCGGACGGCTGCTGCGCGCGGAGTTGCGCAGGGGGAGGGAGCGCGCCGGGCGGCCGTACGACGGCCGTCGCTGAGCGCTCGGGGCGCGGCGGGCAGCAGTGGCAGGTGGCAGGTGGCAGGCGGGCAGGGCGACGGAGGCAGGAATGACCGACAACATCTTCGCGACGAGCGTGTTCTTCAAGCTCACGATCGGCGGCAACGATCTGGGCGAGTTCACGACGTGCTCGGGGCTGGGCGCCGAGGTCGAGATCCACCAGTACGCCGAGGGCGGCAACAACGGCTTCTCCTGGCAGCTGCCGGGCCGGATCACCTGGTCGAACATCACGCTCACCCGCGCGGTCACCGCGGACACCGTCAAGATCGCCCGCTGGCTGGACGAGACCGTGCGGCGGGTCCAGCCCAAGAACGGTGAAATCGTGGCCCTGCGGCCCGACCTGAGCCCCATCGTCAGCTGGCAGGTGCTCGGCATCGTGCCCGTCCGCTGGCAGGGCCCGTCGTTCGACCCGGCGAACTCGCAGGCGGCGATGGAGTCCCTGGAGATCGCCCACGCCGGGCTGCGCCCGTCATCGTGACGGCGCGCCACTCCCGGCGCAGGCCACCCATCGGACGACGAACGGAAGGAGGTGCGGGATGTCAGACGTCCCCGCGAGTGTCACCCGGGCCCAACTGGCCATCATGGAGCCGCCGGCGACGGTCGGTGCCCAGCCCGGCGGGGTGATCGCGAGGCTCCCGCTCCAGTTCAACCCGTCGAGCCTGGTGCTGCGGAAGTCCTCGGAGTGGCGCCGCACGCCGTCCCGGATGGCCGCCGAGTCCGCGCTGCCCGAGTTCGTCGGCAGCGGGCCCCGCTCGCTGTCCATGGAGGTGTTCCTCGACGCGACGGCGACCCATGACGACTCCGTGGAGAAGGCGGTGGAGCAGCTGATGACGGCCTGTGTGCCGACTCCGGCGAGCCTGGCGCGCAAGAAGCCGGCGAGCCCGTGGATCCGGCTGGACTGGGGCACGTCGTCGACGACGTCGTTCAACGGGGTGCTGACCGGCCTTCAGGTCACCTACTCGCTGTTCGACGTCGACGGCAAGCCGCTGCGGGCCACCTGCTCGTTCACCATCGACGAGGCCAGCGTCGACACGCCGGGCCAGAACCCGACCTCCGGTTCGATGGAGGCGCGCAGCACCCACCGGGTGATCGCGGGCGACAGCCTGCCGCTGCTCGCCTGGCGCGAGTACGGCGACGCGACGGCGTGGCGCACCATCGCCGAGGCCAACGACATCGACGACCCGATGGTGCTCGTCCCCGGGGTGGAACTGATCGTGCCGGGGATCGACGAGCCCACCCGAGGAGGGCGGCCATGACCACTCCCGAGGCACGCGGCGGACGCTCCTTCGCCGCGGATCCGATCGTCGAGGCGCCCGGCCCGCTGCCGCCGGTCTGGGCGGCCCAACTGGTCTCCTGCGACATCGAGGAGAGCACGGGCCTGCCCGACACGGCCGTGCTGATGTTCCGCGACGCGGACCACACCTTCCTCTCCGCGACCGGGGTCACCATCGGCACCCGGCTGCGGGTCTCCGTGATGACGGTGCAGGGCAACGCGCAGGTGCGGCTGTTCACCGGCGAGGTGACGGCGCTGGAGCTGGACGTGGACACCACCGGCTCGTTCACCGTGGTGCGGGCGTCCGCGGTCACCCACCGGCTGATGCGCGGGCGCCGGGTGAAGGGGTTCCGCAACATGTCGACGGCGGACATCGTCCGTCAGGTCGCGGCGGGCGCCGGGCTCGGCTGCGGCCGGGTCGACGCGTTCCCCGTCGTCCACGAGCAGCTGTCGCAGGCCAACGTCTCGGACTGGGAGTTCCTCCAGTACCTGGCGCAGGAGAGCGGCGCGCAGGTGCGGGTGGACGACGAGGGGCTGCTGGAGTTCGTCAAGCCCGAACAGGCCTCCTCGGCCCCGGCCCCCTCGACGCCCGCTCCGCAGAACCCGATGGTCCTGGAGTACGGCCGCAACCTGCTGGAGCTGCGCGGCGTGCTGACGGGCGGCGGCGGGGCGGACACCGTCGAGGTGCGCGGCTGGAACGTCCTCACCAAGAAGGCCCTGGTCGCCACGGAGCCGTCGGTGACCAGCGAGACGGTGCGGCCCGGGATGAGCCCGTCGACGGCGGCCGCCGCCTTCGCCGGACCGGCGCGGATGACCGTCACCGACACCCCGTACCGCACGCAGGCGGAGACGGCGGCCGCGGCCGGGTCGGTCGCCGCCTCGGTGGCCGCCGGGTTCGGCGAGCTGGAGGCGGTCGTCGAGGGCAATCCGAAGCTGCGGGCGGGCGTTCCGGTCGCCCTGGGCAACGTCGGCGCCGCCTTCTCCGGCCGCTACACGGCCACCGCGGTGCGCCACCTGATCGAGCCCTTCCGCGGCTACCGGACGACCGTGGTGGTCAGCGCGGCGCCGGACCGCTCCCTCGCGGGGCTCGTCGCCGGGGGCGGCGCGGTGCCGCGCGGGCCGCGGATGCCCGGTCTGGCCATCGCCGTGGTCACCGACGTCCGGGAGCCGGGGGGCGCGCAACGCGGCTGGGTGCGGCTGAAGTTCCCGTGGCTGGACGACACCTACGTCTCCGACTGGGTGCGCACCGTCCAGTGGGGCGGGCAGGGCGGCGGCGGCGTGTTCAGCCCCGAGGTGAACGACGAGGTGCTGGTCGGCTTCGAGCAGGGCAGCCTGGACAGCCCGTACGTGCTGGGCGGCCTCTACAACGGCGTCGACAAGCCCTCGCCGCACGAGGTGCCGCTGGTCGACCCGGCCGGCGGGAAGGTCAACCGCCGCTCGTTGGTCTCCCGTTCGGGCCACCGCCTGGAACTGCTGGACGTGCCGGGCGGCCAGTCCGGCGTCCGGCTGGCCAGCGGGGACCGGAAGCTGGAGGTGCGACTGGACGAGCAGCGCGGCGAGATCGTCCTGACCGTCTTCGGCGCGGCCGGTGCGGCGGCGGCGAGTTCGGTGCGGCTGTCCTCCACCGGCATCACCATCGACGCCGGCGCCGGGGCGGTGAACCTGCGCGGGGGATCGGTGAACGTCACCGGCCGTACGGGGGTCACCGTGGACGGCGGAGCGCTGGCGGTGCTCAAGGCGGCCCTCGTGCGCATCAACTGAACCACCGTCAGCACGGCCCGATCGTCCGGCCCCCTCGAACCACCCGATTGGAGAACGCAGATGCCCCCCGCAGCCCGGATGGGTGACACCACCAGCGACGGCGGTGCCATCACCACCCCGCCACCAGGCGCCCTCGCGGCGGCGACCGTACTGATCGGCGGCCGCCCGGCCGCCGTCACCGGCAGCCTGCACGTGTGCGTGCCGCACGTGGAACTCGGGCCCGGCAACGTCGTCATGCCCAGCCCCACGGCGGCGGCCGGGGGCCTGGTCCTGATCGGAGGGCTGCCCGCGGCGCGGGTGGGCGACCAGACGTCCTGCGGCGCGAAGATCGTCACCGGCGCGTTCAACGTGCTGATCGGGGGCGTCGCGTGAGCGGCTTCATCGGGCGGGGCTGGGCCTTCCCGCTGCGGGTGAACGCCACCGGCGGCATCGGCATGGTGGACCGGGACCGGGAGATCGAGGAGGCCATCCGGCTGATCCTCGGCACCGCCCCCGGGGAGCGGCCGATGCGCCCGGAGTTCGGCTGCGGCATCCACGAGTACGTGTTCGCGCCGAGCGACGGCGGCACGGCGGGCCGGATCGCGCGCGAGGTGCGCACCGCGCTGGAACGCTGGGAGCCGCGCATCGAGGTGGACGACGTGGTGATCGCCTTCGACACGGTCGACGACGGCACGCTCTACATCGACGTCCACTACACCGTGCGGTCCACCAACGACCGCCGCAACCTCGTCTTCCCCTTCTACACCATCCCGAGCTCGCCGGACGCCCCGGACGTCCAGGACGTCCCGGGTGCGCTGGGCGCCGTGACCGGGGGAGTGAGCTGATGGCGCTGCCCTCCCCGAACCTGGACGACCGCCGGTTCCAGCAACTCGTCGACGAGGCCAAGCGGTTCGTCCAGCAGCGGGCCCCGGAGTGGACCGACCACAACGTGTCCGACCCCGGGGTCACCCTGATCGAGACCTTCGCGTACATGGTGGACCAGCTGCTCTACCGGCTGAACCGGGTGCCGGAGAAGAACTACTCGGCCTTCCTCGACCTGCTGGGCGTCCGGCTCTTCCCGCCGGCCGCGGCGACCGCCGAGGTCGACTTCTGGCTGTCGGCCCCACAGCCCGAGACGGTGCTGCTGCGGGCGGGCACCGAGGTGTCCACGCTGCGGACCGAGACCGAGGAGGCGGTGGTGTTCTCCACCGCCGAGGACCTGCCCGTCGTCCCCAGCTCCCTCGACCGGCTGGTCACCGTCTCCGCCGCGGGGGAGCAGACCGACGCCACGGCACGGCTGGCCGACGGCGTGGACGTACCGTGCTTCCAGCCGCGCCCCCAGGTCGGGGACGCCATGCTGTTCGCGCTGCCGGCCGTCGTGCCGCGCTGCATCCTCGTCGTCCGGCTGGACAGCCGGGTCGAGGGCGTCGGCGTCGACCCGCGCCAGCCCCCGCTGGCGTGGGAGGTGTGGGACGGCGCGCGGTGGATCGCCTGCGAGACCGGCTCCGACACCACCGGCGGCCTCAACCGGCCCGGCGAGGTGGTGGTGTTCGTGCCCGCCGGGCAGGTCGCCTCGGTGGTCGCCGGGCGCCGGGCGGGCTGGCTGCGCTGCCGGGTGTCCGCGCCGGAGCCGGGCCAGCCGTTCTACGCGGAGTCCCCGACGATCCGCCGCGCGGAGGTGTTCACGGTCGGCGGCACCGCGACCGTCGTGCACGCCCAGACCGTGACCGACGCGCCGCTCGGCACCTCGGAGGGCGTCGCGGGCCAGCGCTTCCGGCTCGCCAGGCCGCCCGTCCTGCTCGACGGCGGGCCCCCGGTGGTCGAGGTCGCGGCCGGCGACGGCTGGGAGCGGTGGACGGCCGTCGAGCACTTCGGTGACTCGGCGCCGACCGACCGGCACGTGGTGATCGACGCGACCACGGGCGAGTTCGCGTTCCCGCCCGCCGTCCGGGAACCCGACGGCGGCCTGCACGCCTTCGGCGCGGTGCCGCCCAAGGGCGCGCACCTGCGGGTACCGCGCTACCGCACGGGCGGCGGCACCGCCGGGAACGTCGCCCGTGCGACGATCACGGTGCTGCGCAGCTCCGTCCCGTACGTGGCCAGGGTCGACAACCGCGAGGCGGCCAGGGGCGGGGTCGACGGCGAGACGGTGGAGAACGCCAAGGTGCGCGCCCCCCACCTGCTGCGGCTCCAGGAACGGGCCGTCACCGCCGGGGACTTCGAGCTGATCGCCCGGCAGGCCGCGCCCTCGGCGGCCCGGGTGCGCTGCGCGCCGGCCGTCGCCGGGGAGGCGGGCGCGGTGCGGGTGCTGGTGGTCCCCGACGCGGTCGCGGACGAGGGCGACCGCCTGCGGTTCGAGCAGCTGATCCCCGGCGAGCAGGTGCTGTCGGCCATCGCGTCGGCCCTGGACGAGCGGCGACTCGTCGGCACCCGGCTCGTCGTCCAACCGCCCGACTACCAGGGGGTGACGGTGGTCGCCCGGCTCGCCACCCGTTCCCCGGACGGTGACCGGGTCCGGGAGGCGGCGCTCGCGGCCCTGTTCCGGCACCTCAACCCGCTGCGTGGCGGCGCCGACGGAAGGGGCTGGCCGTTCGGCCGGGCCGTGCAGTACGGGGAGGTGTTCGCGGTGCTCCAGCAGGTGGCCGGGGTCACGGCGGTCGAGGAACTGCGGCTCTTCCCGGCGGATCCGATCACCGGGCGCCGGGGCGCGCCCGCCGAACGGGTCGACGTCGCCCCGGACGCGCTGGTCTTCTCGCACCAGCACCAGGTCGTGGTCGCCGCGCTCCCGGCGGACGGTCAACGATGAGCAGAGCGGCCGTCCCCGGGCTGCCCAGCCCGCATCCGATCGGCGAACTCCTGCCCGCGCTCTACGCCGAGGACGACTTCGCCCAGCGGTTCACCGCAGGCCTGGACACCGTCCTCGCCCCGGTCTTCGCCACCCTGGACAACCTGCCCGCCTATTTCCAGCCACGCCTGGCCCCGGCCGACTTCGTCGAGTGGCTGGCGGACTGGGTCGCCGTCGAGACCGACCCGGCCTGGCCGGAGGAGGTCCGCCGGGCCGTGGTCGGCCGCGCGGTCGAACTGCACCGGTGGCGGGGCACCCGGCGCGGGCTCCGGGAACGGCTGCGGCTGATCCTCGGGGTCGGCGCGCAGATCGTGGACGGCGGCGGCGTGGCCTGGTCCACCACCGCGGGCGCGGAGTTGCCGCCCGCGCCCTCCGGGGAACTGCTGGTGCGGGTCTGGCCCGAGCGCACCGCGGCGGTGGACGAGGAGCAGGTGCTGGCGGTCGTCCGGGCGTCCTGCCCGGTGCACCTCACCTGCCGGGTGGAGGTCCTGCCCGGCCCGCCTGGTCCCGGTTCACCTGGTTCACCTGGTTCACCTGGTCAACTCGGTGCGGAAGAGAGCTGAGCTATGCGTACGTGTCCCGAGTGCGGAGTGGCCAACGAGGACGGGGACGACTTCTGCGGCAACTGCGGTGCCTACCTGGGCTGGTCGGGGACGGCTGCCGCCACCTCGGCGGCTCCCGCCTCCGCGGCACCCGGCTCTGCCGCCGCCCCGCCCGCTGCCGCCAACCCGCCTGCTGCCGCCAACCCACCCGCTGCCGCTGCTCCGCCCGCCGGCGCGGCGCGCGAGGAACGGCCCGTGCGGCCGTCCGCGGCGTCCGCCGAGCCGACGGCGGCGCGGCCCGCCGAACCGCCTGCCGCGCGGCCCGCCGAGCCGGCGAGGCCGTCCGCCGCCGCGCCCGCTGCTGCATCCACGCCCAAGCCCAAGCCCAAGCCCACGCCCGAGCCCACGCCCACGCCCGCCCCCGCCGCCGAGGTGCCGCCGGTCCGCCCCGGCGCGGTGCCACCGCAGCCCACGGCCGCCCGGCAGCCGGCGGCGGCGGACCCGGTGGCGGTGCAGCCGGCCAAGCCCGTCGCGCCCCGTCCGACCGTCCGCCCGGCCGCGGCCGACGAGGCCCAGGTCGGCCCACCCTGCCCCCGGTGCGGCACGCCCAACCGGCCCGACCGGAAGTTCTGCCGGCGGTGCGCGGAGCCGCTGACCCCCACCGAACCCGTCGCGGCCCTGCCGTGGTGGCGCACCCGGTGGCCGTTCCGGCGCCGCGTGCGCATCGGCGGCTCCGGCAGCACCCTGCGCCGGATGATCGCGGTGCTCGTGCTGGCGGCGCTGGTCGTCGCGGGGGTGCTGTTCTACCCGGCGGGGCGGAACATCTACGAGGACGTGCTGGACAAGCTCCGCGACGCCTCGGCGATCTCCCCCACCGGGGCGGTGGCGAGCGCGGAGGTCGAGGGCCACCCCGCGAAACTGACCGTCGACGGGCTGAGCAACACTTACTGGGGGGCGCCGAACGTCGGGGACTCGATCAGCTTCCCCTTCGCCCGACCGTTCCGGCTGGTGGACGTCATCATCCACACCGGCTCCTCCACCGAGCCGCAGCAGTTCCAGCAGCAGGCACGGCCCACCGCCCTGGACCTCCGGATGACGACCTCGGACGGCAAGGTGCACGAGCAGAAGGTGACGCTGAACGACAAGCCGGGCCCGCAGACGGTGCTGACCGGTGTCAGCGACGTCGTGCAGGTGACGCTGGTCGTCCGCGCCGCCGCCGGGACGGGGCCAGGGATCCCCATCGCGCTGGCCGAGGTGGAGTTCTTCAAGCGCTGAGCGGCAGGCCGCGGAGGTGGGCCCGGGCGCCGGCGTGGGAGGCTACCCGGGTACCGCCGCAGCCCGCGCCCAGGAGCACCGCCATGCACCGACCCCCCGCCTTCCGTCTCGACGCCACCGCCTCCGGACACCCGGCGGGGATCCTCGACGCCGCCGAGCGGGCCGAACGCCGGGGCATGGACCGCCTGGTGGTCGCCGAGACCGCGTACGACCCGTTCCTCCAGCTGGCCCGCGCCGCCGACCGGACCGAGCGGATCGAGCTGGCCACCGGCATCGCGGTGGCGTTCGCCCGAACCCCGATGACGCTGGCCTACCAGGCCTGGGGGCTGCACGCGGCCTCCGGCGGACGGGCCGTCATCGGGCTGGGCTCGCAGGTCAAGCCGCACATCGAGAAGCGCTTCGGGATGCCCTGGGACCGGCCGGCCGCGCGGATGCACGAGTACGTGCACGCGGTGCGGGCGATCTGGCACAGCTGGCAGACCGGCGAACGGCTGCGCTTCCGGGGCGAGTTCTACACCCACACGATGATGACGCCGGTCTTCTCGCCCGACCCCGTCCCCGCCGGGGTGCCGAGGATCCTGCTGGCCGGCGTCGGACCGCTGATGACCCGTACGGCCGGGGCGGTGGCCGACGGGTTCCTCAGCCACCCGTTCTCCTCGCCCGCCTACCTGGCCGAGCAGGTGCTGCCCGGTCTGACCGCGGCCCGGGCGCGGGCCGAGGCCGAGGGTGCCCCGTGGACGGCGCGGCCGTTCGAGGTCGCCGGCAGCGTGCTGACCGCCACCGGCCGGACGGAGGAGGAACTGGCGGCCAACCGGGCCGGGGTGCGGGAGCGGCTGGCGTTCTACGCCTCCACCCCGGCCTACCGCCCGGTGCTGGCCCAGCACGGGTGGGAGGGGCTGCAGGAGGAACTGCACACCCACTCGGTGCGCGGCCGCTGGGCGGAGATGGCCGCGCTGATCGACGACGAGGTCTTCGACACCTTCGCGGTGTCCGGTCCGGTCGAGGACGTCGCCCGCGAGCTGACCCGCCGGTACGCGGGCCTGGTCGACCGGCTGTCCGTCAGCCTGCCGGAGGAGGCGGACCCGGAGCTGGGCCTCGACGTCCTGGCGGCCGTCCGCGCTCTCGGCTGAGCTCCGCCGGACCCCTCGTCGGACCTCCGCCGGACCTCTCGTCGGACCTCCGTCGGACCTCCGCCCGGCCCTGTCGGGCCCCTCGCCGTACCCTCGCCCGCCCCCGCAGCCCGACCGGAAAACGGCCGCCGACCGAACGCGGTGGGCGGCCGATCGGGCAGGAGGCGGCCAAGACCGGGCACATTCGGGCAACGGGTTCCCGGTGACGACGGCGGGCGGCAGGATCGCGCTGGCAGACCTTGACGGGCCGCCGTCTCCACCCACCCCACGGTCTGTCATGTCTTGGCCACCGTCGACGACCGTGGGGGTGCCCGCTTGTCCGTGCCAGACGACCATCCTGCCGTTGACTGCCTCGCCGAGTTCGGGGCGCCCGACGACCTCGCCGACTTCGACGAGTTCCTGCGCGTGTGCGCCGAACTGACCGGCTTCGACGAGCCCGAGCTGCGCGCCACCGGCATGGCGCACGAGCACCACCGCACGACCCTGGCCCACCGGGTCCGCGACGACCACGCCCTGGTCCACCTCTGGTACGTCGGCGCCTGGCCGGGCGAGACCCCCAGCTCCGCCCGCGCCTACGACCAGGGCCTGGCCTGGCGGACCTTCCGCGCCGACCCGCCCGGCGCCGCCGCCCCCGGCCACGGCAGCTGGGCCGAGGCACCCCGAGGGGGCGAGGAACGGTGACCGCCCGCTGGGACGTCGTCGTGGTCGGCGCAGGCTTCGCCGGAACGCTGGTCGCCCACCACCTCGGTGAGCAGGGCCGGCGGGTCCTCGTCCTCGAAGCCGGCCGGGTCGCGCTCTCCGGGCCCGAGACCGCCGCCGCCTTCCGCGCGGCCGGTGGCGGCCCACCCACCTCGCCCTACCCGCACGACCCCGACGCCCCGTCCCTCGACGTCACCGACCTCACCGGGCTGCCCGGCGGCGGCTTCACCGCCACCGGACACCTCCGGCAGGACGGCCCGCTGCCCTACGCCAGCGGCTACCTGCGCGCCAACGGCGGCACCGGACTGCTCTGGACCGGCCTCACCCCGCGCATGCACCCCGAGGACTTCCGCACCGGCGACCTCGGCCGCGGCCGCAACTGGCCGATCGGTTACGACGACCTGGAGCCGTACTACCGCGCAGCCGAACACGAACTCGGCGTCGCCGCCGACGCCGGGGAGCAGCGCCGCGCCGTCGGACTGCCGATCCCCGACGACTACGCCTTCCCCATGCGGGCCATCCCGGCCAGCCACCTCGACCGCCGGCTCGCCCACGCCCTCGACGGCCGGACCGTCCGCGACCCCGCCATGCCCGGCCCCGCCCGGCTCGCCGTCACCGGCACCCCGCACGCCCGCAACGGCCTGCCCACCCGGCCCGGCGACAGCTTCGGCCCGCCCTGCGCGGGCAGCGCCAGCTGCGTCCCGGTCTGCCCGACCGGCGCCAAGTACACGCCGCTGCGCACCCAGGCCCGCTGGGCGCCCTGCGTCGAACTGCGCACCGGGGCCGTGGTGGCCAGGGTGCTCGCGGACCCGGTGACCGGGCGCGCCACCGGGGTGGAGTACCTGGCCGGCGGCGCGGCCCACCGGGTGGACGCGGACCTGGTCGTCCTCGCCGCGCACGCCGTCGAGAACGCCCGGCTGCTGCTCCTGTCCGGCCTGGCCAACCGGAGCGACCAGGTGGGCCGCAACCTGATGGACCACCCGGCGCTGCTCACCTGGGGGCTCATGCCCGGCCAGGTCGGGCCCTACCGGGGGCCCGGCTCCACCAGCGGCCTGGAGGCCTTCCGCTTCGGCCCGGCCCGCGCCCGCCGGGCCCCGTTCCGGATCGAGATCGGCAACTGGGGCTGGTCCTGGGCCGGTGGCTCCCCCGAGGCGGAGACGGCCGCACTGCTGGCCGCCGGGCTGCGCGGCAAGGAGCTGCGGACACGCCTCGGCGACCGGCTCGGCCGTCAGTTCTCGCTCCAGTTCGAACTGGAGCAGCCCGCCGACCCGGCCAACCGGGTCACCCTCGACCCGGACCGGCGCGATCCGCTCGGCCTCCCCGGTCCGGCCGTCCGCTACGACCTCGACGAGTACGTCCGCGCGGGCATGGTCTCGGCCCGCGCCGTCTCCGACCAGCTGTTCGCGCTGCTCGGCGCCGAGGACCACACCGCCTACCCGGCCGGTCCGCAGTGGCCGGGCCGCCTCGAACACCTGGGAGCCGCCTACGGCTACCGGGGAGCGGGCCACGCCGGCGGCACCCACGTCATGGGCGACTCGCCCGCCACCTCCGTCGTCGACCACTGGCAGCGCTGCTGGGACCACCCCAACCTGTACGCCGTCGGGTGCGGCTCGATGCCCTCGCTCGGCACCTCCAACCCCTCGCTCACCATGGCCGCCCTCGCCCTGCGCAGCGCCGACCGGATCCACCAGGACCTGCTGGACCTGCACCGCCCGGTGTCCGTCGCCGGTACCCCTTCGCCCGCCACCCGTTCGCCCGCCCTTCCGGAGACACCATGACCGGCCTGCCGCTCCCGCCCGTACCGGAGCCGTACCACCTGCCCTTCCACTACGGCGCGCTGCACAACATCGGCGTCGACTACCTGGTCGAGCCCGAGCGGGCGCGCGAACTGCTCGGCAAGCGCCACCCCGGCCTGACCGCCGCCGTGTTCGACGGCGGGGCTTGCGTGTCCCTCAACTACCAGCTGTACTTCGCCCAGTACCCGAACGGCGGTGGCATCACCGAGGAACTGGAGATCAACCTGGTCGCCCACCCGGTGTTCGCCGGGGACCGCCTGCCGGTCCTCAACTACGGCCAGTACGCCCGGGGTTACGACCAGACCAAGCTGCTCGGCATCGCCCGCCTGCACGTCCTGTGCGACAATCCGCTCGCCATCGACGCCGGGCGCCGGCTGTACGCCGAGCCCAAGCACCCCGGCTGGTTCGAGACCGCGCTGCCCTCGCTCAACGCCCCCGCCGTGCGCGAGCGCTGGTCCGTCTCCTGCCGCCGGGCCACCCTCGGGGCGGACGGGCTGCGCCGCCACGACGAGCAACTCCTCGCCCTCGACGTGAACCTGATCGGCCTCACCGCCGAATCCGTCAACAACACCCCGATCACCGGCTACGGCACCGACGACGAGGGCAAGCTGCTCGCCGGCCCGCTCAACGTCTACCACCCCTACCGCTACTACGCCCTGGACGACCGCACCGCCGACCGCGTCCGGCTCGACCTCGGCAACCCGGCGGAGGAGTCCGCCCGCGACCTCGCCCACCTGATCGCCGACGCCCCGGCCGCCGGGGTCTGGACCTACCAGTCCCCGCCGGTCGCCGCCCACAACCGCGCCTACTACGTCCGGTGACGCCCGCCCGCCGGGGGCGGGTTACGGGTCGGGGTCGACATCACCCGAGCGGGCCGGCAACGGACCGTTGGCGCCGTTCTCGTGTGCACCCCTGACCGCTCCTCTGCGGCTGGGGGTGTGCGCGTGAGCGTCCACTGACAAGGGTAGCCTTGCCCATTGCGCAGGTGATCGGCAGTGGGGAGGGACCTTTGTTGGAATTCCGGCTGCTCGGACCGGTGGAAGTCCGGTGCAACGGGCAGTTCGTCGAGATCGGGCCACCGAAACGCCGGACCTTGCTGGCGATGCTGCTCCTCGCCAACGACGCGCTGGTCACGAACGACCGCCTCACCGACGCCCTGTGGGGCGAGCAGCCGCCCAGGCACGCCAAGACCGTGATCCAGGGGCACGTCTCCCAACTCCGCCGGCTGCTGCAGCACGTGGGCCCGGTCACCATCGCCACCGCCTGCGACGGCTACCTCCTCCAGGCGCCGTCCGAGCACATCGACGGCGAGCGGTTCCGCGCCGCCGTCGCCGAAGCGCGCACCGGCGACGGCGCACCGGCCGGCATCCCGGAGCTGCGCAAGGCCCTCGCGCTCTGGCGCGGCCCGGCACTCGCCGGACTCTGCGGCACACCCACGGTCGTCGCCGCCGCGGCGGAACTGGAGGAGGCGAGGCTCGGCGCGGTGGAGGAGCTCGGCCAGGCGCTGACCGCCGGCCGGCGCGCCGAGGAGGCCGTCGCGGTGCTGCGCGGCCCGGCGGACCGGCATCCGCTGCGCGAATCCCTGGTGGCGCTCCTGCTCGACGCTCTGCTGTCGACGAACCGGCAGGCCGAGGCCATCGAGCTCTACCACCGGACGGCCCGACTGCTCGGCGACGAACTGGGCGTCGACCCGGGCCCCGCGATGGTCGAGGCCTACGACCGGATCCTCAGCCCGCCACGCGCCGCACGCCGACGGGAGGACACGCACCGGCCCGGGGACCTCCACGGACAGGAGGCCGCGGACCGGCAGGAGGCCACCCGCCGCCAGACGGACGCGTACCGCCGAGCCGACGCGCGCCGCCAGGCGGACGCGCACGGCCAGGCTGACGCGTACCGTCAGGCGGACGCGTACCGCGGCGCGGGACAGCCGGGCGCGCACGAGCTGCGGCGACCGCTCCTGCTGCCCCGCCGACCGGCCGGCTTCACCGGGCGCAAGCGCGAACTCGCCGCCCTCGACGCGGCCGTGCGGGACACCGCACACGACTCGCCCATCTGTCTGGTCACCGGGCCGGCCGGGATCGGCAAGAGCGCGCTGGTGGCCCACTGGGCCCAGCAGGCTGCGGCGGACTTCCCGGACGGCGTGCTCTTCGCCCGGCTCGGCGGCTTCGTCGACACCGCCCCGATCGCCGACCCCGCCTTCGTCATCCGGGACTTCCTCGGCGCGCTCGGCATCCAGCCCGACGACATCCCGCAGAACACCGCCGCGGCCGAGGCGCTCTACCGCTCGCTGCTCCGGAACCGCCGCCTGCTGGTCATCCTCGACGACGCGCTGAGCTACGACCAGGTCCGCCCGCTGCTGCCCGGCGCCCAGGGCTGCGCCACCGTCGTCACCAGCCGCAACCGGCTGGAGAGCCTGGTCGCCGGCGACTGCGCCCGCCCGCTGCTGCTGGACCGGCTCGGGCCGGGGGAGGGCGAGGCACTGTTCGCCCGCATCCTCGGACCGGACCGCGTGGGAGCGGAGCCGGACGCCGCCGGGCGCCTGGTGCGGTTGTGCGACGGGCTGCCGCTGGCCCTGCGGCTGGCGGCGGCCCGGCTGGCGGTGCGGCCCGAGCGCTCGCTCGGCGACGCGGTCGAGGAACTCCGCGACGGGCAGCGGCGGATCTCCTTCCTCGCGGTGGACGGCATCGACTTCGCCTCCGTCCTGCGCGTCAGCGTGGACCACCTCCCGCCCGACGCGGTCGCCGTCCTGCGGCTGCTGGCCCACCACTTCGGCCCCGACATCGACGTGGCGGCCGTCGCCGCGCTGGCGGACGACAGCCCGGACGGCAGCCGCGCCGTGCTGGAACGCCTCGTCGCCGCCAACCTGGTGGAGGAACGGGGGCACGACCGCTACGCCCTGCACGGGCTCATCCGGCTGTTCGCCCGCTCGCTCGGCCCCGCCCCCGGGGGCGACCGCCTCCTTCCGCTCCTCGACCACTACCTGTACGCCGCCCTGGCCGCCGCGAGCGCGGCGGTGGCGGGCAGCCAACCTTGCTGCCGGCTCCCGGAGGACTTCCGGACGCCGGTGTCGACGCCCGTCTTCGCCGACCGGGAGGAGGCGATGGCCTGGTACGCCAGGGAACGGCGCAACCTCGTCGCCGCCACCGCGGCGGCCGCCGCCGGTCGGCACCACCACCGGGCGTGGCGACTCGCCCTGCTGCTGTGGCCGCTGGTCGTCCAGCAGCCCGGAGCCGACTGGGAGGTTCCGCTCGGCCACGCCCTCGGCTCCGCCGTCGAACTGGCCGAGGCCGACGCGGAATCCCGCGTCAGGAGCCTGCTCGGCTGGGTCCTCGGGCAGAACGGCCGGTACGAGGAGGCCCTGCCGTACCTGCTGCGCGCACCCGATCTGGCCCGGCGCGCCGACGACACCGAGGGCGAGGCGATCGCCACCGCGAACCTGGCCCAGGCCCGGGAGGCACTCGGCGACACGAACCTGGCCGGCCTCGGCTACGAGCGGGCCGCGCAGCTCGCCCGCAGGGCCGGCAGCCCGCAGACCGAGATGCTCACGACCTACTACCTGGCGCGGTACCACCTGCTGAACGAGCGACCGGCGAAGGCGCTCGCCCTCGCGCGGCACGCGCTCGACCTCGCCCCGGAGGACCAGGTCGTCGCGCGCCGCGCGATGCTCCTGGACATCTGCGGGAGGGCCCTGGCCACCCTGGACCGCAACGGCGAGGCGTGGGACCACTTCGACCGCGCGGGCCGCCTCGCGGAACAGGACGGCTTCACCGCCGACGCAGCCGACTACTACGCGCGCGCCGCCGCAGTCCGGCCCCGGACAGCGGGATCGGACGCTGGCCCCAGGCGCCGGCTCACCCGGGAACGGGCGGCCCGCCCGGCCCCGTGAGCGCGGCCGGTACCCGATCGGCGGGCGGGGCCTGCCCGGCGGGCGTGGCGTCCGGCGCGCGGGCCCAGCGGCCGGCGAGCACGGTGCCGGCCACCAGCTGGAGCTGGTGATACGCCATCAACGGCAGGACCAGCAGCCCGGCCTGGGGCCCGAAGAGCACCGTGGCCATCGGCAGGCCGTTCGCCAGGCTCTTCTGCGAGCCGCACAGCACCGCCGCGATGGTGGCCGGCCGGTCGAGCCCCAGCAGCCGTGCGCCGAGCCCGGTGACCGCGAGCGCGGCGGCCAGCAGGGCGAGCAGCACCGCGAGCAGGCCGAGCAGGGCGCCCGGGGTGGCCAGGCCCCAACTGCCCTGGGCCGTCGCCGCGCTGAACGCGGTGTAGACGACGAGCAGGATCGAGCCCCGGTCCACCGGCGTCAGTACCCGTCTGTGCCGGGTGAGGAAGGCGCCGATCCACGGCCGCAGCACCTGCCCGAGCAGGAACGGCGCGAGCAACTGGGTCCCGATCCGCAGCAGCCCCTCGGCCGACAGCGCGGTGTGCACGTCCAGGAGCCAGGCCGCCAGCAGCGGGGTCAGCAGCAGCCCGGCCAGGCTGGAGTACGTCCCCGCGCAGATCGCCGCCGCGACGTCGCCCCCGGCGGCGCCGGTCAGCGCCACCGAGGACTGCACCGTCGACGGGAGCAGGCACAGGAACAGCACCCCGGTCTGCAACTGCCCACTGAGGGGGACGGGCGTGAGCAGCGCGGTGGCCGCCCCGAGCAGCGGGAAGAGGCCGAAGGTGGCGGCGAGCACCAGCCCGTGCAGGCGAAGGTGACGCAGCCCGGCCAGCGTCTCGCGGGCGGAGAGCCGGGCGCCGTAGAGGAAGAACAGCAGCGCCACCGCCAGGTTGCAGGCCACGGCCGCCACCTGCGCCGAGCCCCCGGTGGCCGGGAACAGGGCGGCCAGGCCGACCGTCCCCGCGAGCGCGGCCAGGTACGGGTCGAGCCGGCGCGGCCACAGTCCGCGCCACCGGCCCCGGCGGACGGTGTTGTCGGTCATCGGCCACCCCCGATCGCCGCCCCGCCCGGGCCGGACCCGAGCAGGCCGCCCACCAGGGACCCGGCGCCGTCGTGATCGCTGCCCGCAGAGCCGCTGCCGTTCTGGACGTTGGCCGTGCGGTCGATCTCCACCCAGGAGTCGGCGTGGGAGTTGTCGACGAGCGTGATCAGCCCCCCGCCCGCCGCCGCGGGCGCCGCCGCGCCGGCGAGCAGGCCGCACGCCCCGGCCAGCCCCAGCGCGGTGGCCCGCAGGACGGCGGCCGCCGGGGGCGGGGCGGGACCGCGCAGTCCGGCCGTCACACCGTCACCCCCGCGAGCGGGTGCGAGCGCGCGATGTTCCGCTCCAGCAGTTCGGTGGACTCCCGCACGCCGATCTGCCGGCTCTCCCCGGCGCCGGCCGGCAGCCGCCCGTCGGCCACCTTCAGCCCGGCCAGCGCCTCGTCCATCGCCCGGTGGGCCGCGAACAGGCAGGGCGTGCTGTAGATCGCGACGTCCACCCCCAGCTCGGTCAGCTCGGAGAGCGACAGCCGGGGGGACTTGCCGCCGGCGATCTGGTTGAACAACAGCGGCTTGTCGCCGACGACCTGCCGGATCCGCCGGATCCAGTCCTCGCTGCGCACCCCGTCGACCAGCACCACGTCGGCGTCGGTGTCGGCGAGCGCCCGGGCGCGGCGCAGGATGTCCTCCTCCTCGGTGGCGTCGGTGCGGGCGACCACCAGGAGGTCCGTCCGGTTGGCGAGGACGAGGTCCAGCTTCTCCAGGTACTCCTCCAGCGGGAGGACCTGTTTGCCGTCGGCGTGGCCGCAGCGGCGCGGCCGTTTCTGGTCCTCCAGGATGACGCCGGACGCGCCGATGCGTTCGAGGCTGCGCACGACGTGGCAGGCGACCTCGGGATCGACGTAGCCGTCGTCGATGTCGACCAGGAGATGGTGCCGGGGGAAGGCGCCACGCAATCGTTCGACGAAGCCGACCATGTCCGGCCAGGCGATGAACCCGATGTCGGGCAGGCCGTAGTAGGAGGCGGCGAAGCCGAATCCGGAGACGAACATGCCGTTGTAGTGCTCGGCCGCGATGGAGGCCGAGTACATGTCGTAGACGCCGATGAGGGGCGTGGTTCCGGGGCTCGCGATCTCCTCGCGGAGC
Organism: Kitasatospora sp. NPDC094016; assembly: GCF_040304045.1. Classification (NCBI taxonomy): domain Bacteria; kingdom Bacillati; phylum Actinomycetota; class Actinomycetes; order Kitasatosporales; family Streptomycetaceae; genus Kitasatospora; species Kitasatospora sp. NPDC094016. The sequence continues at coordinate 22,268 of NZ_JBEOUK010000025.1, read as the reverse complement.
CGCTGCCCGTGGCCCGACGCCGTGGTTCCGTGGAACAAGGCCTTCTCCTCACTCGTGGTGACTTTGCCTGGACTTGGTCTTCCCTAGACCGAACTGAGATGTCATCACTATGTGGCCTTTAACGTTACGTGGGCAAATCTTTAAGTGGAATTCACTCATTCGAGTGAGGAGTGGAATTGAATATATGTCAGACATATGAAAAGGGCGGTGGCGTGGAAGATCCACGCCACCGCCCTGATCCGGTCGGGCCCGGTCGGGTCCGGTCGCCGGAGAATCCCCCGCCCTCGGCGATGGGCGCGTAGCCGGAGCCGTGGTGGGGGCGGGAGGGGGGAGTTGCGGGCGCGCGTCGGCGCGCCGGAGCGTCAGGAGGCCGGAACGGGCCGGACGGCGCGGCGCTCGCGCAGCGTCCGGAGCACCCGGCGGGTCGCCCGGGTGGCGACCGGCGGCAGCAGGTCCAGCGCCAGCCGGCGCGAGGTGGACTGCTGGACGGGGGCCTTGACCTGGTAGTTGAGCCGCAGCACCGGTTCCCCGGCGATGGTGTCGTCGTCCACCGTGTAGCCCTCGGCCCGCCAGTCGCGGGTGAGCAGGACCTGCCGGACGGCCGCGGCGTCGCCCCAGGTGCCGTAGAACTTCATCGGGGTGAGCAGCACCGGCCGCAGGCCGCCGGTGAAGACCGCCTCCCAGACCGCCGCCGACACGCCGGGGGTGTGCTCCGAGCGGTAGTCGTCCAGCGCCACGACGCCGTTCTCGGTGAGCGCCGCCCTGGTCACCGCGATGTCCCCGGCGACGTGCTCGTACAGGTGGGAGGCGTCGACGTGGACGAACCGGCAGCTCCCGGCCGGGATCCGGCCGTCGGCCAGCACCGAGGTGGGCGCCTGCACGATCTCCGGCAGCTCGCCGTGGAAGGCGAGGTAGTTGGCCTCGAAGGCGCTCCGGGTGAGGGTCTTGCGGTAGGACATCGCCATCTCGGCGGCGTTGTCCTCGTCGCCCGCCTCGGAGTCGAACAGGTCGCAGACGGTCAGCCGTTCGCCGGTCTGGAGGTGGTCGCCGAGCAGGACGGCGCTGCGGCCGAGGTAGCTGCCGAGTTCGAGGATGTCGCCGGTGGCGCCCGCCGTGGTCTGGGCCGCCAGCAGGTGGCCGAAGGCCGCCCGGTCGAGACGGAAGAACCAGCCGGGGATGTCGTCCCGGGTCAGTGGCGCGGGGCGGGCAGCTGCGGTCTCGGCGGTGGGCACGGCGGCCTCCAGGAGGGCGGGCGGGGCGCGGTGGCGGGGTCACGCCGCGGAGGGGACGCCGCAGACGTGAGGCCGATCATCATAGCGACGCGGAGGCCGGCTGGGAGCCGGTTCGCAACGGCGCGATTTCGCGCGTTCGCGCTGCTGTGCGAAGGCGCGCGCCGGGCCGCGTCCACGGCCTCGCGGGTCGGTGCGCCCGGCCGGGTGCTCGGCCTCGCGGGTCAGTGCACCCGGCCGTCCAACTCGGCGATGGTCTCCACCAGCCAGGCCCGCTCGGCCGCCGTGGAGGCCCGGGCGACGAGCAGCATGCCGCGCCGGAAGGGGTTCGGCTCCAACTCGGCGGTGACCGCGCGGCCCTCACCGTCGTGGAGGAAGCCGCTCGGCTCGTCCAGGAACGCCAGCCGGCGCCGGAGCACGGCTGCCTGCGCGGGCGGGTCGGACAGGTGGTGCAGGAAGGCGGCGTGCGCGAAGAAGCGGATCTGGTCCGTGATCTCGGCCTGCTCCGGGTCGGCCAGCCGGCGCCGCAGCTCGGCCCGGCCCTCCTCGGTGAGCTCCAGCGTCTGGCGCGGTGCGGCCCCGCTGCCCGGTTCGGCGCGGCGGCGCAGCAGTCCGGCCTTCTCCAGTCTGGCGATGGCGGGGTAGAGCGCGCCGTCGCTGACCGGCCGGACGTGGCCGGTGAGGCCGGTGATCCGGGACTTGAGCTGGTAGCCGTGCAGCGGCTGGTCGTACAGGAAGCCGAGGATCGCGAGGGTCAGCACGGTCGAAGCCCTTTCGTCGGAGTGCGCCCTGTGGCGCGCCCCATGTTACCTCTAGTCGAGGTGTCTCGATAAGAGGTATCTCTATTCGAGGCATTCCGTCGGCAGACGGCGGAACGGGGGGGAGCGTGCCCGAGGCGCTGGCCGACTGGCGGGCGGAGGTCGAGCAGGGCCGCGAACTGACCGCCGAGGCGGCGCCGGAGGACACCGGGCGCCTGTCCGGGCGGGCGGCGGCCGTATTCGGCTCGGAGACGGTCTCGCTGCGCTGGATCCTGGTACACCTGATCGAGGAGTGCGCCTGCCGCAGCGGGCACGCGGACCTGCTCCGGGAGAGCATCGACGGCCTCACCGGCGTGTGGCGGCTCCCCGGGGGAGGGCCCCGGGGGCCGGGCCGAGGTGGGCGTCCAGGGCGGCGCGCAGCAGCGGTTCGACGTCCTCGCCGCCGGTGATGAGCCGCAGGCTGCCCCAGGCGCGCAGTTGGGCCAGTCCGTGCAGGTTCGCCCACAGCGCGGCGGCCGCCGGTCCGGGGTCGGTGGACTCCGGGCGGGCCTCGCCGACCAGGCGGGCGACGGTGTGGAACATCGGCAGGGTGGTGTGCCGCAGCTCCGCTCCGCTGCCCTCCAACAGGTCGTGACGGAACATCAGCTCGAACATGCCGGGGTTGGCCGCCGCGAAGCCGAGGTAGGCGCGGGCGAGCGCGTCGAGCCGGGTGCGGGGGGCCGCGCCGGTGGTGGCGGCCAGCGCGTCGGCGCCGGCCAGGGTGTCGGTGAGCCTGCCGAACCCGTGCCGCGCGATGGCGGCGAGCAGTTCGCGGTGGGTGGGGAAGTGTCGGCGGGGGGCTCCGTGCGAGACCCCCGCCTGCCGGGCGATCTCGCGCAGGCCGAGGGCGTGGACGCCCTCCCTGGTCACCAGTTCGACGCCGGCGGCCACCAGGCGTGCGCGCAGGTCCTTCTCCTGATCGGTCACGGGCCCTGTCTACCAGGCCGCTGTAGACAGTGTCTACTCGCGTCGGCGCGGGCGTTCCGGGCAGACTCGGAGGCATGGACGAAGGCGGAGAGGCGGCCTGCTGGCTGGACCGGGTCTGCCCGGCGTGCGGACGCCTGCGCGAGCGGCCCGGGCCGCAACCGTGCGAGAACTGCGGGACCGGCGGCACGAACGGCGAGGCGGGGGCGCGGCAGCCCGCAGCCGGGGCCGCGCCGGAGCGGGACGGCTCGGCGCCGGCTCGGAACAGCTGAACGACAGCCCGGAACGGCTGGGCCCCGGTGCGGCCGGGCGGGCCTGACCGGAGCCGCAGGCGTACGGCGGGGTTTCGGTCTGGTACTACTGCGGCGGCTGGTCGCGGAACTGGTTCTTCGCCTGCTCCTGGGCGGCGTCCACCTGGCTGCTGTACTTGCCCTGGGTGCGCTCGTCGACGGCGTCCCCCGCCTTGTCGACGGCCCTGTCGGCCTGGTCCTCGTGGCCCTTCAGCAGGCCCTTGAGCTTATCCAACATGGACATCTGGTCACGCTCCTGGAAGAGACGGCCCCACTCCTCCAGGATCACCGCCTCCGCCGCCGTCCGCATCCCGCGGCCGCGCGGCGGCCTTGGCAACGTGATGCCGGTCATGTCAAATCGGGAGTTCACGGACCGCCGGAAGGAGTCGCCTTGAAGCCCCGATCCCGCCGCCTGACCTCTCTGCCCCTCCGCCCGACCAGCCCGCTCGAACAGTCCACCCCGATACCGCACCAGCAGCGCCGGGACCAGCGCCCGCGCACTGCCACCGTCCGGAGCGCGGGCGCCGTCCTGACCGTCGCCGCCGTGGCCGCCCCGCTGCTGCTGGCCGGGGCCGGCGGCGCGGCCGCCGACCCGGACCCGGCGCGCAGAGGCGAGAGGCTCGCCGCGCGCCTGGTCGAGGCCGCCGACGCCGAGAGCGCCCACGACACCCTGGCCGTGCTCCAGCGGATCGCCGACCGCAACGGCGGCACCCGGGTGGCCGGTTCGAAGGGGCACGACGAGTCCGCGCGCTACGTCTACGAGCAGGCCCGCCGGGCCGGGCTGAAGGTGTCCCGGCAGGAGTTCGAGTACACCTTCTTCGAGGCCCGCTCGGAGCGGCTGCAGGTGCTGTCCCCGCAGGCCGAGAGCATCCCGCTGATCGCCATGACGTACTCGCTCGGCGGTCCGGACGCGGGCCTGAACGCCGACCTGGCGGTCGCCCCGGTCAGCGCCACGACCGGCTGCGCGCCCACCGACTACCCGGCCGGCGCGTTCACCGGCCGGATCGCGCTGATCCAGCGCGGCGGCTGCGGCTTCGCCGTCAAGCAGGCGGCGGCCGCGACAGCCGGTGCGGTGGGCGCGATCATCTACAACAACACCGACGGTGACCTCAACGGCACGCTCGGGGACCCGGCGGCCGGCAGGATCCCCGTCGGCGGGATCACCCGGGCCGCCGGGGAGGCGCTGGCCGCGAAGGCCGCCGCCGGCCCGGTCCGGCTGGACCTCGACATCCGCACCTTCATGGAGCCGCGCAAGACCTGGAACGTCATCGCCGAGACCAGGGGCGGCGACCCGGCCGACACCGTGATGGTCGGGGCGCACCTGGACTCCGTCGCGGCCGGGCCCGGCATCAACGACAACGGCTCCGGTGCGGCGGGCATCCTGGAGGTCGCGCGCAACCTGACCGTCCACCCGGTGAAGAACAAGGTCAGGTTCGCCTGGTGGTCCGCCGAGGAGTTCGGCCTCAAGGGTTCGGAGGCGTACGTGAAGTCGCTCTCCGAGGCGGACCGGAAGAAGATCAGGCTCTACCTCAACTTCGACATGATCGCCTCTCCCAACTACGCGCAGTTCGTCTACGACGGCTCGGGCAGCACCGGCGGCGGCGCCGGCCCCGAGGGCTCGGCGCAGATCGAGCGGGACCTCACCGGCTACCTGGACGGCCGGGGCCTGCCGCACGAGCCGACCGCCTTCAACGGCCGCTCCGACTACGGCCCGTTCATCGACGCGGGCATCCCGGCCGGTGGCACCGACACCGGCGCCGAGGTGGTCAAGTCACCGGCGCAGGAGGACCGTTACGGCGGCACGGCGGGTGTGGCCTTCGACGCCTGCTACCACAAGGCCTGCGACGGCCTGAAGAACATCGACATGGACGCCTTCGACGTCAACATCGACGTGATCGCCCACGCCGTCGGCACCTACGCCTGGGACCTCTCCTCGCTGAACCGGCCCGTGCCGCCGCAGCACCCCGCCGGCCAGGCGGGTGGCGGCGGCGGTATGAGCGGGGGCCACGCCCACGAGGTGACGGCCTGACGCCCGGGTGGGCCCGCTGCCGTCCTCGGGCGGCGGGCCCACCCGCCCCATCCGCCCCACCCGCCGGCTCCGCCGCGCTCGTCCGCCATTCGGCCCCTCCTCCCGCTCGCACCCCCGGCCCTCGGACCGGGCCTCGCCCCGGACCTCACCCGGGCCCCGCCCCTGACCGGCCAGGTTGCGAGCACCGTAGCCGAGGGCACTGACAATCCGGCCCCGGGCCGGGTACGGTGCCGCGCGGAGCGCATCCGCCGAGACCCGGTGGGTGCGTCGAACCCGGTCCTGACACCATGGGACCGAGATCACGAGACCGTGACACCCTCGGAGGAGTCAGCAACATGAGCACGCACTACGACGTCGTCGTCCTCGGCGCCGGCCCCGGCGGCTACACCGCAGCCGTCCGCTCCGCTCAGCTCGGCCTGAAGACCGCCGTCATCGAGGCCAAGTACTGGGGCGGCGTCTGCCTGAACGTCGGCTGCATCCCCTCCAAGGCCCTGCTGCGCAACGCCGAGCTCGCCCACATCTTCACCAAGGAGGCCAAGACCTTCGGCATCAAGGTCGAGGGCCAGGTGACCTTCGACTTCGGCGAGGCCTTCCGCCGCAGCCGCTCGGTGGCCGACGGCCGGGTCAAGGGCGTCCACTACCTGATGAAGAAGAACGGCATCACCGAGTACGACGGCTGGGGCACCTTCGTCGACGACCACACCCTCCAGGTCGCGCTCAGCGGCGGCGGCTTCGACGTCGTCACCTTCGACCACTGCGTCATCGCCACCGGTGCCACCACCCGACTGCTGCCCGGCACCAGCCTGAGCGACCGCGTGGTCACCTACGAGGAGCAGATCCTCACCGAGCAGCTGCCGGAGAGCATCATCATCGCGGGCGCCGGCGCGATCGGCGTCGAGTTCGCGTACGTGCTGCACAACTACGGCGTGAAGGTCACCATCGTCGAGTTCCTGGACCGCGTGGTGCCGCTGGAGGACGTCGAGGTCTCCACCGAACTGGCCAAGCAGTACCGCAAGCTCGGCATCGAGGTGCTCACCTCCACCCGGGTCGAGTCGATCGACGACAGCGACCCGAACGCCAAGGTCAAGGTCACCGTCACCAGGGACGGCCGGCAGCAGGTGCTGGAGGCCGACAAGGTGCTCCAGGCGATCGGCTTCGCGCCGCGCGTCAACGGCTACGGCCTGGAGAACGCGGGCGTCAAGCTGACCGACCGCGGCGCCATCGCGGTGGACGGCCGCGGCCGCACCAGCGCCGGGCACATCTTCGCGATCGGCGACGTGACGGCCAAGCTGATGCTCGCGCACGCCGCCGAGACGATGGCCGTGATCGCCGCCGAGACCATCGGCGGAGCGGAGACCATGGAGGTCGACTTCGCCATGATCCCGCGCGCCACCTACTGCCAGCCGCAGATCGCCTCCTTCGGCTACACGGAGGCTCAGGCCCGCGAGCTGGGCCACGACGTCAAGGTCGCCAAGTTCCCGTTCACCGCCAACGGCAAGGCGCACGGCCTCGGCCACCCGATCGGCTTCGTCAAGGTCATCAGCGACGGCAAGCACGGCGAGCTGCTCGGCGCCCACCTGATCGGCCCCGAGGTCACCGAACTGCTGCCCGAGCTGACCCTGGCCCAGCAGTGGGACCTCACCGTCCACGAGGTGGCCCGCAACGTGCACGCCCACCCCACCCTCGGCGAGGCGGTCAAGGAGGCCATCCACGGCCTCGCCGGCCACATGATCAACATGTGACGCGCACCGCATGACGGCAGGGCCCGCCCGACCTCCCGGGCGGGCCCTGCCGTTCTCCGGCGGCCCCGGGCCCCCGCCCCGGCTCCGACGGCAGGTCAGGCCGACTCGTCCGGCGCCAGGGCGAGGTAGGTGAGCACCGCGCCGAGGGCGGACAGCGCGGCGAGGGCCAGCCCGAGGACGTGCAGGGCGTCGGTGAACCCGGCGGCCAGGGCGGCCTGGTGCGCCGCGGCCACCCTGCCCTGGACGGCCTGTCCGGCGAGCTGCGCCGCCTCGTCGGCGGCGAGGCCGCTGCCGCCCAGGTGCGCGGCGGTCAGCGTGCTGAGCAGCGCGGCGGCCCCGGAGACGGCCACGGACTCCCCGGTGATCCGCATCGTGTTGAAGACGCCCGCGGCGGCCCCGGCGTGCTCGGCGGGGACGGTGCCGACGGCCGCGTCGTCCATCACCCCGAAGGCCAGTCCGACCCCGGCCCCGAACGGCAGCAGCGGCACCGCCAGCGCGAGCCACGACCCGTCGCCGCGCACCGTCACCAGCAGCAGGGAGCCCGCCGCGATCAGCGCGGAGGCGGCGGTCAGCACCGCCCGGACGGAGACGGCGGCGGCGAGGCGCCCGGCCACCAACGGCAGCAGGAGGACGGGCGCCGTCATCGGCAGCAGGAGCAGACCGCTGGTCAGGACACTCCTGCCGCCCACGCCCTGGAGGTAGGCCGGGAGGTAGACCAGCAGCACGACGAACCCCAGGGTGACGGTGAACGGCTGGCACACCACGGCGAGGAACTCGGGCCTGCGGAACAGCCGGACGTCGACCATGGCGCGCCCGGCCCGGCGGACCTCCACCCCGGCGAACAGGACCAGCAGCAGCGCCGCGCCCGCCAGCGGCAGCAGCGTGCCCGGCGCCGTCCAGCCGGCGGTGCCGGCCTGCACGAGCGCGTACGACAGCGCGGCGAGCCCGCCGGTGAAGCAGACCACCCCGGGCAGGTCGATCCCGGGGTGGTCCGGGTTGCGGGACTCCGGGGCCCGGGTGGCGCACAGCCACGCGGGCAGGGCCAGGACGGCGACGAGCAGGAAGACCGACCGCCAGCCGGCCGCCTCCACCAGCAGGCCGGCGGCCGGCGGCCCGATCGCCAGGCCGGTGCCGAAGGAGGTGCCGAGGATCCCGAAGGCGAGCCGTCGGCGCCGCCCGGAGGTGGACTGGGCCAGGACCGCCGCGCCCGCCGCCAGCACGGCGGCCGCCCCGCACCCCTGCACCGCCCGGGCGGCGTCGGCCACGGCCATCGACGGCGCGAGCGCCACCACCGCGGACAGCGCGCCGACCAGCGCGATCCCCGACAGCAGCACGCGCCGCCGGCCGATCCGGTCCGCGAGGCCGCCGGCCGCCAGCGGCAGGGCGGCGAAGGTGAGGTTGAAGGCGTTCAGCATCCACTGGGCGGCGCCCACCGAGGAGCCCAGCTGCGCGGTCATGCTGGGCAGCGCCACGGCGGCCCCGGTCACCGAGAACGGCAGCATCATGCTGGCGCAGCCGACGGCGGTGACGGTCGCCCAGTAGCCGCCCGGACCGCCTTCGGTACGCGGTGGGGGAGCGGCCGTGCCCGCCGGGTGCTCGGTCCGGGGCGGCGCGGCGCGGCGGGCGCCTTCGGGACGGGCGCCGTCGGGACGGGCGTCGTCGAGGCGGGGAGAAGCAGTCATGGCCCCGATCGTCGGCGGGCGCCGCCGTCGGATGAAGAGAGCCCCGTTCCCTGGGTGTGACAGGGCCACCCTCCGGCCCCCGCACCCCTGAGCGGGCGCCCCATACTGGAACGCATGGCCGAACCGATCACGCTCGCCGCCAGCCTCGGCGACTACCTGCGCACCCGGCGCGCGCTGGTGTCACCCGCGCAGGCGGGGCTGCCGCCGACCGGACGCCGCCGGGTGCCCGGCCTGCGGCGCGAGGAGGTCGCCGAACTGGTCGGCCTCAGCACCGACTACTACGTCCGGCTGGAACAGGGCCGCGCCGAGCGCCCGTCCGACGAGGTGCTCGACGCACTCGGCCGCGCCCTGCGGCTCGGCCCAGCCGAGCGCGCCCACCTGTACGACCTGGCCCGCCCGCCCCGCCGCTCGGCGGCCAGGGCGGCGGGCGCCGGACGGGACGGCGACGCCCTGCGCCCCGCCCTGCGGCGGGTCGTGGAGGCGATGCCGACCACCCCCGCGCTGATCATGAACGACCGCAACGACGTCCTGGCGTGGAACCGGCTGGCCGCCGCGCTGATCGCCGACTTCCCCGAACTCCCGCCGCGTGAACGCAACCTGGCCCGCCGGATCTTCCTCGACCCGGGCGCGCCGGACGTCCACCTCGACTGGGAGGACACCGCGCGCACCACCGTCGGCATCCTGCGGATGGCCTCCGGCCGACAGCCGCACGACCCCGAACTCGTGCGCCTGATCGGCGAACTGGCACTCGGCAGCGCCGCCTTCCGCCGGCTGTGGGCCGGCCACCACGTGCACGAGAAGACCCACGGCCCCAAGCGCTTCCGGCACCCCGTGGTCGGCGAGGTGACGCTCGACTACGAGACCTTCCAGGCGCCCGGCGCCGCGCGCCACCTCCTGGTCGTCTACACGGCCGCCCCCGGGAGCCCGGCCGAGGAGGCGCTCGCCTTCCTCGGCGGCTTCGCGGCCGCAGCCCCGGGCAGGTGAGCCGGGGCCGCCCGGCCCGGCCTGAACCGCCGCGGGCCTGATCCGCTTCGGCCCTGATCCGCTCCGGGCCCGATCCGCTCCGACGCGGAGTCGCCTTCGTCGCGGAGCCGCCTTCGTCGCTCCGCCGTGCATGGCGGGCTCATGGACGGAGTCGGAACGGCGGGATTCCCGCAGGCTGGGCGCGTACATGACGCCTGGTGGGGCGGGTGGAGAACCCTTGACGAGGGGTGGGTTCTCTGCGAATCTCTCGGCAGGTTTGGACCAAGGTCTTTTTCGCGGGGGAGAAGACCGGCTCCGGCCCGGGTGTGCGCAGGGGGGATCTGGGCGGCCGGGAGGGTGGGGGCCGGTGCGGCCGGTCGGCCGGCCAGGGGTGGGCCGGGCGGTATTCGGTGGCCGCGTCACCAGCGGATCCGTGGCGGCAGCGTCGCTGCCCGGTCGCGCGCCCCTCCCGTTTCGCCGACTGCCGAATCGAGCCGCAGATGCCTGAGTCGTTCCCCGTGCCCGCGTCGTCCTTCCAGCAGGGCATCTGGCTCACCGAGCAACTCGGGCCCGTGCACGGGGCGTTCCAGATGCCCGTCCGGATCTCCTTCGACCGGGTCGACGCCGGGGCGCTCGGCCGGGCGGTGTCCGCGCTGGCGGACCGTCACGGCGCGCTGTCCGCGGCGTTCGTGGAACGCGACGGCAAGGTCCTGCTGGAGCGGGGGCCCACCCCGGGCCTGGAGGTGGTCGACGCCTCCGGGGACCGCGTGGAGGACCTGGAGAAGCGGCTGGCCGAGGAGGTGGCGCGGCCGTTCGACCTGGCGGCCGGACCGCCGGTGCGGTTCACCCTCTACCGCTGCGGGGGCGGGGCGGCGGAACTGCTGATCGTCGTTCACCACGCGGTGTTCGACGGGGAGTCGAAGGACGTCCTGGTCGCGGGCCTCGCCGAGGCCTATGCCGAGGCCCGTGCCGACGGCGAGGCCGCCACGCCGCCCTCCCTGTCCGCTCCGGCTTCCTCACCCGCCCCGCCCGCTCCGGAGCTGGTGCGCCGGGCCGCCGACTGGTACGGCCCGCGCTGGGCCGCCGCGACGGCGCCGGTGCTCCCCGGGCTGCGGCAGGCCGTCACGGCGGCGGGGCCGGGGGAGTCGATCGGCTGGCGGCTGGACGGTCCGGCCCGGGCGCGGCTGGCCGACGCGGCCGGGCGCAGCGGCGTCACCGTCTTCGAGTTCCTGCTCGCCGCGCTGCACGGGCTGCTGCTGCGCTACGGCGGCGAGGCCGTCCCGGTCTCCGTGCCGCTGTCCGTCCGGACGCCGGAACAGGCCGGTGAGCCGGGGCTGTTCGTCAACGAGCTGCCGGTCCACGCGCCGGCCGGGGCGAGCGTCCAGGACTCCTTCGCCGACTTCGCCCGGGCCGTCCGCGCCGAGGCGCGCGCCGGGTACCCGTTCCGTGCGGTGCCGTTCGGCGCGGCGGTGGGCGGGCTGACGGCCCGGGTCGGTCTGGCCCCGGTGTCGTTCGGGTACCGGCGTGCCCGGGGCGCCGGCCCGGTGTTCCCGGGCAGTGCCGCGCGCGTGGACCGGGCCGTGTTCAACGGCGCCGCTCGCAACACGCTCCACCTCCAGGTGGTCGACACCACCGACGCCCTGGACTGCTCCCTCCAGTACGCCCCGGCGGTCCTGCCGCCGGCTGCCGCCGAGCGCATCGCCGGGCACTACCGGGCGCTGCTCGACGCCGCGACGGCGCGGCCGCAGACGCCGCTGGGAGACCTCGCCCTGCTGGGCGAGGCCGAGCGGCGCCTGGTGACCACCGGGTGGAACGCCACCGCCCGCGCCTACCCGAGCGACCGTACGGTGCTGGACCTGGTGCGGGAACGGGCCGCCGAGACACCGGACGCCCCCGCCGTCAGCGCCGCCACCGGGCGGCTGAGCTACCGGGACCTGGTCGCGCGGGTCGACGAACTGGCGGCGGTGCTGCGCGGGGCCGGGGTCGCGGCGGGCGACCTGGTCGCCCTGCACCTGGACCGCTCCGCCGACCTGCCGGCCGTGCTGCTCGCCGTGCACGCCGCCGGGGCCGCCTACCTTCCGCTCGATCCCGGCTACCCCGGCGAGCGGCTGGCGTACCTGTTGGCCGACTCGGGCGCCGTACTGCTGGTCACCGACCGGGAGCCCGCCCCGGAGCTGGCGGCGGCGGCGCCGGCCGTGCTCCGGCTCGGGACGGACCACCCGGCCCCGGCCCCGGACACGGCTCCAGTGGGGGCGCGGGGCGCCCTCGCCTACGTGCTGTACACCTCCGGCTCCACCGGGCGGCCGAAGGGCGTGGAGATCGGCCACCGGGCGCTGGTGAACCTGCTGGCCTCCTTCGCCGACCTGCTCGGCTCGGGGCCCCAGGACGTGTGGCTCGGGCTGACCTCGCTCTCCTTCGACATCTCCGGCCTGGAACTGCTGCTGCCGCTGACCACCGGCGGCCGCCTGGTGCTCGCACCGGACGGCGCCGCGCTGGACGGCCCGGGCCTGCGCGACCTGGTCCGTCGCGAGGGCGTGACCCACGTGCAGGCGACCCCCTCCGGCTGGCGGGTGCTGCTCAGCGCCGGGGCACTGCCGCCGGGGCTGACCGCACTGGTCGGGGGCGAGGCGCTCCCGCTGCCGCTGGCCCGTGAACTGCGCGCCGGCGTCGACAGGTTGTTCAACGTCTACGGGCCCACCGAGACGACGATCTGGTCCACCTGCGCGGAGGTCCCGACCGAGCCGGAGGCCGTGCTGATCGGCCGGCCGATCGCCAACACCCGGGCGTACGTCCTGGACGCGGACCACCGGCCGCTGCCGGTCGGGGTGCCCGGCGAGCTCCACCTCGGGGGCGACGGCGTCGCGGAGGGCTACCGGGGCCGACCCGACCTGACCGCCGAGCGCTTCACCGCGGACCCGTTCGCCGACGCCCCGTTCGCCGACGCCCCGCCCGCCGGCACCCCGACCGCCGACGGCCTGTCCGCCGAAGCCCCGGCCGCCGGCCACCGGATGTACCGCACCGGCGACCTCGCCGCCTGGACCGAGGACGGCGAACTGGCCTTCCACGGCCGGGCGGACGACCAGGTCAAGATCCGCGGCCACCGGATCGAACCCGGCGAGATCGAGGCGGCACTGCTGGAGCACCCGGCGGTCGCCGAGGCGGCCGTCACGGTGCGCGAGGAGAGCCCGGGGGAACCCGAACCGGTCGGCTACCACGTCCCGGCGCCCGGTACCGGGCCGACGGGCGCCGCCGACCTGCGGGACCACCTGCTGCGCACCCTGCCCGCCGTCATGGTGCCCCGGCGGTTCGTGGCCCTGGACCGGCTGCCGCTCACCCCGAACGGCAAGCTCGACCGCCGCGCCCTGCCCGCCCCGCCGCCCGTGGCCCCCGCGGCCGGACCGCCCTCGGCCGCTCCCGGCGCTTCCCCGGCGGAGGCGGAGGTCCGCGACGACGTCGCCGAAGCCGTCCTGGCGATCTGGTCCGAGGTGCTGGGCCTGCCCGAGGTCGGCCCGGACGACGACCTCTTCGAGTTCGGCGGGCACTCCCTGACGATCATCCAGATCACCGCGCGGATCCGCGCCGCGCTCGGGGTGGAGCTCGACTTCGACCTGTTCTTCGACACCTCGACCCCGGCCGGGATCGCCGCGGCCGTCCGCGAGCGCCGCTGACCACGGGCGAGTCCCCCCGCGCTCCACCTCCCGCCCCCCGCTTCCCGCCCGAATGGACCGCCGATGACCGACATCCAGGACCCGCCCGCCGACTGGTCCGCCACCAAACGCGCCCTGCTCGCCCAGCGACTGCGCGGCGCCGCCGCACCCCGGCGCACCGTCGAGCCGCGCCCCGAGGGCAGCGCACCACCGCTGTCCAGCGGGCAGGAACGGCTCTGGTTCATGGACCAGTTCACACCGGGCGGGACGGCCTACGCGCTGGCGCCGGCCCGCCGGCTGCGCGGGCCGCTGGACCGCCCGGCGCTGGACCGCGCCCTGGCCGACCTGGTGAACCGCCACGAGGGCCTGCGGATGTCGTTCCCGACCACGGAGCACGGCACCGCCGAGGTCGCGATCGCCGAACCGGGCCCCTTCCCGGCCGAGTTCGTGGACGCGGCCGACGATCCGGACCCGCGGCGAAGAGCCGCCGACGAGATCGGCGCGCTGGTCGCCCGCCCCTTCGACCTGGCGCACGGCCCCCTCCTGCGGGCGCTGCTGGTCCGGCTCGCCGACGAGGACCACGTGCTCGCCCTGGTGATGCACCACATCGTCTGCGACGGCTGGTCCATCGACATCCTGAACCGCGAACTGGACGCGCTCTACGCCCGGCACGCCCACCGCACCCCTGCCGAACTCCCGGAGCTGCCCGTGCAGTTCGGCGACTACGCGCACTGGCAGCGGGAGCGGCTGGCCGGCGGCGCGCTGGCCGCCTCCCGGGACCACTGGCGTACCGAACTCGCCGACGTTCCGGCCCTGGAACTGCCCGTCGACCGCCCGCGTCCGCCGGTGCTCACCTTCGACGGCGCCGCCCTGGAACTGCACTGGAGCCCGGAGCTGGTGCGGGCCGTCGCCGAGTGCGCCCGCGCCCACGGGGCGTCGACGTACATGGTGCTGATGGCGGGCCTCCAGGTGCTGCTGGGGCGGCACTCCGGGCAGCGGGACTTCGCGGTCGGCTCGGCGGTGGCCGGTCGCCTCCACCGCGAACTGGAGGGCGTGGTCGGGGCGTTCGTCAACATGCTGCCGATCCGGGCCCGGCTGGAGCCGGGGCAGAGCTTCGCGGGCCTGATCGGGCGGGTGCGGGAGACGACGCTCGACGCCTACACCCACCAGGAGGTGCCGTTCGAGCAGATGGTGGCGGACCTGGACGTCGAACGGGACGTCAGCCGCTCGGCGGTGTTCCAGGTGACCTTCGCGTTCCAGAACTACGGGGACCGCGCCGCCTCCACCGCGCCCGCCACGGCGGCGGAGGGGTTCGGCTACGAGGCCACCACGACCCACGCCGACCTCGCCCTCTACCTGCGGGAGAAGAAGGACGGCGGGCTCTACGGCCTGATCACCTACCGGACCGGCCTCTTCGAGGCCGACACCGTACGGCGGCTCGCCGAGCGCTTCGAGGTGCTGATGGCGGCGGCGACGGCGGATCCGGCGCAGCCCGTCGACGGCCTGCCCATGCTGACCGGGGCCGAGCGCCGGGACGTGGTCGAGCGCTGGGCGGCGGGCCCCGAACTGCCCGCGCCCGAGGCCGGTTCCGGAACGCTGACCGGGCTGCTCGCCGAGGCGGCGCGCGGCGCGGGCGACCGCCCGGCCCTGGTCTTCGACGGCCGCACCCTCTCCTACCGCGAGCTCGAAGCCCGGGCCACCGCTCTGGCCCGCCGGCTGCGGGCGCTGGGCGTCGGCCCGGACGACCGGGTGGCGGTGTGCCTGGAGCAGTCCCCGGAACTGGCGGCGGCCCTGGTCGGCGTCCTGAAGGCCGGCGGCGGCTACCTGCCGCTGGACCCGGAACAGCCGCCCGCGCGGCTCTCCCACCTGGTGGCGGACGCGGGCGTGCGGGTGCTGGTCACGGACTCGCGGCTGCGGGCGGCGTTCGCCGGCTACGACGGCGCCGAGCTGCTCGTCGACCAGCAGCCGGTGGGCCATGGTGAACTCCCACTGGACGAAGCCCCGTTGGCGGAGGCGTCCGGGCCGGACGACCTCGCCTACGTGATCTACACCTCCGGCTCGACCGGGCAGCCCAAGGGCGTGGCGGTGCAGCACCGCCAGATCCTCAACTACCTGGCCGGCGTGCGGGAACGCCTGCGGATCGAACCCGGTGCGGCCTACGGGCTGCTGCAGTCCCTGTCCTTCGACTTCAGCATCACCATGCTGTACCTGGCGCTGACCACGGGCGGCCGGGTGCACCTGCTGCCGCGCCGCATCGCCGGCGCCGAACTCGCCGAGCACATGGCGGAGTCGGGCATCGACTACCTCAAGATGACGCCGTCGCACCTGGCCGCGCTGACCGCCGACGTGGACGCGGAGCGGCTGCTCCCGCGCCGGGCCCTGGTGCTCGGCGGCGAGGCGTCGCCCTGGGCCTGGGCGGCGGACCTCGCCGGCCGGGGCCGCTGCGCCGTGTTCAACCACTACGGGCCGACCGAGGCGACGGTCGGCGTCACCGTCCACGAGGTCCTGCCGGGCCCGGCAGGACCCGGCAGCACACCGATCGGCACCCCGCTCGCGGGCGCCCGCTGCTACGTACTGGACGAGGCCCGCCGACCGGTGCCGCCCGGGGTGGTGGGCGAGCTCTACCTCGGCGGGGACCGGCTCGCCCGCGGCTACCTGGGCCGCCCCGACCTGACGGCGGAACGTTTCGTCGAGGACCCGTTCGCCGACGGGCGGATGTACCGCACCGGCGACCTGGCCCGCTGGCGGCCGGACGGCACGCTGGAGTACCTGGGCCGCGCCGACGACCAGATCAAGGTCCGCGGCTACCGGGTCGAGCCCGGCGAGATCGAGGCCGCGCTCACCGCGCTGCCCGGCATCACCCAGGCCCTCGTGACGCTCCGCGGCGAGGGCCTCCGCCAGAACCTCGTCGCCTACCTCGAACACCCCGGCGCCGCCCCCGCCCCGACACCCGCCGAACTGCGGGAGGCGCTGGGCGCCGTCCTGCCGGACTACCTCGTCCCGGCCCGCTACGTCGTCCTCGACGCGCTGCCCCTGCTGGCCCACGGCAAGGTCGACCGCAAGGCGCTGCCCGAACCCGAGGACCCGGCGCCGACCGGCGGACACGTCGAACCCGACGGCGAGGCCGAGACGGCGATCGCCGCGATCTGGGCCCAGGTGCTGGGCATCGAACGGGTCGGCGCGCTCGACGACTTCTTCGACCTCGGCGGCCACTCCCTGCTCGCCACCCAGGTCGTCGCCCGCCTGCGCCGGGCCTTCCCGGAGCTGCCCGCCCCCATCGGCGTGATGGACCTGTTCACCCACTCCACCGTCCGCCGGCTCGCCGCCCTGGTCGCCGACCCGACCGCCGAACGCGGCCCCGGCGGCCTGCTCCACCGGCTCACCCCGCCGAGGGCGCGCACCACCGCCAGTGTCATCTGCGCCCCCTACGGCGGCGGCAGCGCGCTCATCTACAAGCCGCTCGCCGACGCCCTGCCCGAGGACTGGGCGCTCTACTCCGTCGCCGTCCCGGGGCACGAACTCGGCGAGGAGGCGATGGACATCGACGAGGTCGCCGCGACCTGCGCCCGCGAGATCGTCGAGAACGTCCCCGGCCCGATCGTGCTGTACGGGCACTGCGGCGTCGGCGTCCGCCTGGCCGTCGAGATCGCCCGGCAGGTCGAGGCCGCCGGCCGGGAGATCGACGCCGTCCACCTCGGCGGCATCTTCCCCTTCGCCCGCCCCCGGGGCCGCGGCGCCGCCGTCGGCGAACGCTGGGCCGACCTCACCGACCGGCTGCGCAACGACCAGGGCATGATCAACGCGCTGGCCGCCGCCGGGCTGGACACCGACGAGGTCGACGCCGAGCAGCTGCGGCTGATCGTCCGCAACCGCCGCACCGGCACCAAGGACGCCGAACGCTACTTCACCCGGCTGTTCGACAGCGAGGACGGCCGGATCAGGGCCCCGATCATCGCCGTCTGCGGCGAGCGCGACCCGGCGACGGACTTCTACCAGGAGCGCTACCGGGAGTGGCACCGGCTCACCGACACCGCCGCGGTCGTCGTGCTCGACGAGGCCGGCCACTTCTACCTCAAGTACCGGGCCGCCGAACTCGCGGAGATCCTCACCCGCGTCCACCGCTCGATCGCCGACGGCCAGGAGGAACGGCACCACCGGAGCGACGGCGCGACCTGGTGGCTGGCCGGGCTCTCCCGGGGCGACGGCGCGCCACCGGCGGAGCAGGCCCCGCTGCGACCGACCATGCGCCGCTTCCTCACCGTCGCCTCCGGGCAGCAGGTGTCGATGATCGGATCGGCGCTCACCGAGTTCGCCCTCCCGGTCTGGATCTACCTGCGCACCGGCTCCCTGGCCCAGTTCGGGCTGCTGGCCGCCTGCGGACTCGTCCCCGGCATCCTCGCCGCACCGATCGCGGGCGCCGTCGTCGACCGGGGCGACCGACGCCGGATCATGCTCTACGGCGACCTCGCCGCCGGCGCCACCCAGGCGCTGCTGCTCCTGCTCCACCTCACCGGAAGCCTCCAGGTCTGGCACGCCTACGTGCTCATCGGCGTGCTCTCCACCGCGCTCACCTTCCAACGGCTCGCCTGGAACGCCGCGGTGCCCCAACTCGTCCCCAAGCGCTACCTCGGCCGGGCCAACGGCCTGGTGCAGATGGCCTTCGGCCTCGCCCAGTTCCTCGTCCCGCTGTTCGCCGTCGGCCTGCTCGCCGCGATCGGGCTCGGCGGCATCCTCACCCTCGACGTCGTCAGCTACGGCGCCGCCCTCGCCGTCACCCTGGCGGTCCGCTTCCCCGACCTGATGGGCGCCAGCCGGCGCGAGAGCGTCTCCGCCGAGATCCGCGAGGGCTTCCGGCGGGCCCTCGGCAGCCGGCACTTCCGGGCCATGCTGCTGTTCTTCGCGGTGCTGAACATCTTCCTCTCCCCGCTGTTCCTGCTCACCACTCCGCTGGTGCTCTCCTTCGCCCCGCTCGCGGCGGCCGGCTGGGTGTCGACGGCGGCCGGCCTCGGGGCCGTGCTCGGCGGGCTCACCCTGCTCGCCTGGGGCGGGCCGCGCCACCAGCGGCTGCGCGGGGTGCTGCTCGCCACCCTGGCCCTGGCCGTGGCGTGCCTGGTCACCGGGCTGCGCCCGTCACTGGTCGTGGTCGCCCTCGGCGCGTTCGGCATGGCCTTCGGCCTGGCCCTGGTCAACGGCGTCTACGCGACCATCGTGCAGACCAAGGTGCCGCTGCGCTTCCACGGCCGGGTGATCGCCGTGAACACCATGGTCGCCTGGTCGACCCTGCCGGTCGGCTTCGCCCTGGTCGCTCCGCTCGGGCCCCGGCTGCTCCAGCCGCTGATGGACCACGACGGCGCCCTGGCCCCGACCGTGGGCCGGCTCATCGGCACCGGCGACGGCCGCGGCATCGGGCTGCTCTACCTGCTGTTCGGCCTCGCGATGGCCGCCCTGGTGCTGGTCTGCCTGGCCGTGCCCGTGCTCCGGCACTTCGACCGGGACGTCCCCGACGCCGAGCCCGACGACCTGGTCGGGCTGAAGACCCTCCAGGACCGGGCCGCGACCGCTCCCGCCACCCCTGCTGCCCCCGCTGCTCCTGCCGCTTCTGCTGCCCCGCGCCGCTCCGAGACCGAGGTGACCGTCCGGTGACCACCGCCATCCACCCGCTGACCGACGAACAGCGCCGGCTCTGGTTCCTCCAGCAACTCCACCCGGACGACGCCGGTTTCAACATGTACCTCAACCGCCGGTGGACCGGGCCGATCGACCCGGAGGCCCTGCGCACCGCGCTGCACCGGCTGACGGTGCGGCACGAGATCCTGCGCACCCGCTTCGCGCTCGGCGCCGCCGCAGGGCCAGGAGCCGCGGACGGGGAGGAGCCCGTCCAACTCGTCCAGCCCCCGGCCGAGATCGACCTCGCCCTGGTCCGGCTGCCCGAGGGCGCGGCCGAGGCCGAGTTCACCGACGCCTGCCGCCCGTACGTCAACGCGCCCTTCGACCTCGCCGCGGGGCCGCCGCTGCGGGCGGCGCTGATCAGCGCGGGGGACGGGGAACACGCGCTCTGCGTCGTCGTCCACCACATCGTGTCGGACGGCTGGTCGTTCCGGACGATGTGGCGTGAACTGCTCGCCCTCTACCGCGAGGCGATCGGCGAGGCCCCCGCCGAACTTCCGGAACTCCCGCTCCAGTACGGCGACTTCGCCCGGGCCGAGCAGGCCAGGACGGCCGGCGGGGCGGGTGAGGAGGCGTTCCGCTACTGGGCGGAGCGACTGGCCGGCACCGGCGCGCTGCGCCTTCCCTTCGACCACCCGAGGCCGGCCGAACCGGCCCGGCCCGCCGGGTTCACCACCGTCCGCCTCGACCCCGAACTGACCACCGCCCTCGACCGGTTGGCGCGACAGGAGCGGTGCACCCCGTTCATGGTGCTGCTGGCCGGCTACCAGTACGTGCTCGCGCGCTGGACCGGCTGCCGGGACTTCGTGGTCGGCACCCCGCTGGCCGGCCGCAACGAGGCCGCGCACGAGGCGCTGCTCGGCTACTTCAGCCGGACGGCGGTGATCCGGGCCGACCTCACCGGCGACCCCGACACCGGGGACCCCGGCTTCCGCACCGTGCTGCGGCGCACCCGCTCGGCCACGCTCGCCGCCCTGGGCCACCAGGACGTGCCCGTCGAACGGCTCGCCGGCCACCTCGGCCTGCCCGCGGAGCCCGGCGCCGGACCGCTGTACCGGGCCGTCTTCGTCCACCAGAGCCAGTACGACCTCGCGGCCGGCCCCGGCGCGCCCGCGCTGCCCGCAGGCGTCCGCACCGCGAGCATGGACTCCGGCTTCGAGCAGGCCAAGACCGACCTGCTGCTGGACAGTTGGCGCACCGCCGACGGCGGGATCGCGCTGTCCTTCTGCTTCGACCGCGAGGTGCTGGACCGGGAGACCGTCGAGGCCCTCGGCCGGCGGTGCCGCGCCCTGTTCGCCCAGGTGGTCGACGACCCGCAGCTCGCGCTGCACGGGGACTGGCTGGTCGGGCCCGAGGAGCGGGCGGAACTGCTCGCACTCGGGGCGGGCCCGGCGGCCCGGGAGGCCCGGACGGTGCTGGAGCGGTTCGCTGAGCAGGCCGCCACCCGCCCGGACGCCCCGGCGCTGGAGTGCGACGGCCGCAGCCTGACCTACGGCGAACTCGACCGGCGCTCCAGCGCGTTGGCGAGGCGGCTCGGCCGGGTGGCGGGCCGGGTCGTCGCGGTGTCGATGCCGCCCTCCTTCGACCTGGTCGTCGCCCTGACCGCGATCTGGAAGGCCGGCGCCGCCTACCTGCCGCTCGATCCGGCCCACCCCGAGGAACGCCGCCGACTGATGGTGCGCGAGGCCGACGCCGCCCTGGTCCTCACCGGCGTCGACCCGACGGCGGACGGCCCCGGGCACGACGGCCCCGACCCCGCCGACCTCGGGCACGCCGAACCGGTCCCGTCGGACCCCTGGGGCCCGGCCTACGTGCTCTACACCTCCGGCTCCACCGGCGCGCCCAAGGCCGTCGCCGTCGACCACGCCGCGCTCGCCGCGCGGGTGGCGTGGATGGCCGGGCCCGACGGCTACGCGCTCGGACCAGCCGACCGGATCGTCCAGTTCGCCTCGCTCGGCTTCGACACCCACGTCGAGGAGCTCTGGCCCGCGCTCGCCTCCGGGGCCTGCGTCGTCCTGCTGCCCGGCGGCGGCCGCACCCTGCCCGACCTGCTGGGCGGCCCGCACGGCGACACCGTCACCGTGCTCGACCTGCCCACGGCCTACTGGGAGGAACTCGTCGGCCTCGGCGAGCAGACCCGCTGGCCGGCCGCGCTGCGCCTGCAGATCCTCGGCGGCTCCCAGGTGGGCGCGGACGCCGTCGGCCGGTGGCGGCAGCGGCACGGCGACGCCGTCCGGCTGGTCAACACCTACGGCCCCACCGAGGCCACCGTCATCGTCACCGCGACCGACCTGACCGCCGCGGACACCGCCCGCCGGCCCGCGCTGGGCCGCCCGCTGCCCGGCGTCCGGCTCCACGTGCTGGACGAGCGCGGCGCCCTGCTGCCGCGCGGCTCCGAGGGCGAGCTGTACCTCGGCGGCGCCGGGCTGGCCCGCGGCTACCTGGGCCGGCCCGACCTGACGGCGGCCGCCTTCGTGCCCGACCCGTTCACCGCCGACCCGTCGACCGGAGACCAGCTCAGCGGCGGCCGGATGTACCGCACCGGCGACCGGGTCCGCTGGCGCACGGACGGGCAGCTGGAGTACCTGGGGCGCGGCGACGGCCAGCTGAAGCTGCGCGGCTACCGGATCGAACCCGCCGAGATCGAGTCCGCCCTGACCGCGCACCCGGCCGTCGCCCAGGCCGCGGTGCTGCTGCGCGACGGGCGGCGGCTGCTGGCGTACGCGGTGCCCCGCCCGGGCGTCCGGCCCGGTCCGGCGGAACTGCGCGAGCACCTGGCCCGGCGGCTGCCCACCTATCTGGTGCCGGACGCCGTGGTGCTGCTGGACCGGCTGCCGCTGACCGCGAACGGCAAGCCCGACCCGGCGGCCCTGCCCGACCCCGAACCGGCCGCGGCGGCCCGCTACCTCGCGCCGCGCACCGACGCCGAACACCTGGTCACCGACCTGTGGCAGGAGGTGCTGGGCGTGCCCAGGGTCGGGGTGCTCGACGACTTCTTCGCGCTCGGCGGGGACTCCCTGCTGGTCACCCGGGTCGCCGCCCGGATCCGGGCCGGGCTCGGCCTCGACGTGCCGATCCGGGACGTCTTCGAGAGCAGCACCCCGGCCGTCCTGGCGGCCCGGATCGAGGCACTGCTGATCGCCGAGATCGACGGCCTCACCGAGGCGGAGGCCGCCGGCCGGCTCACCGGCTGAGGGCCCGGTCGACGGCACCCCCCCGCCCCCCCCCCCCCCCCCCCCCCCCCCCCCACCCACCCCCCCCCCCCCCCCCCCCCCCACCCCCCCCCCCCACACCCCCC